>NZ_JBHYKM010000057.1:0-37570 GCF_042741435.1 Streptomyces sp. NPDC058955
GGGCGCGCCGCGGGGGGGGGGGGGGGCGGGCGCCCCGCGGCCGGAGGCGGCGCGGGCGGGTACGCGACTGAGGATGCACGGCACCACGGTGGGGCCGCGGGCGCGCCGCCGCATCCGCCGTTGGGCCGGACGGACGGACCGGCGTCACGCCCGCGGGCGGTCCCCCGCGTCCGTGACGGACGGACCGGCGTCACGCCCGCGGGCGGTCCCCCGCGTACGCCGCCCGGGCGTCGCCGATCTCGGTGCCGTGGGCGCGGGCCCAGGCGCAGGCCGTGTCGAGCGGGCCGAGGAGCGAGCGGCCGAGCGGGGTGAGGGCGTACTCGACGCGCGGCGGGTTCTCGTCGTAGGCGTTCCGGGCGAGGAAGCCGCTGCGCTCCATGGAGCGCAGCGTCTCGGTGAGGACCTTGGGGGTGATCCAGGGGAGGGCGGCGCGAAGTTCGCCGAACCGGCGGGCGGCGCCGTCCTCCAGGCAGCGCAGCACCACTCCAGTCCACTTGTCGCCGACGCGGAAGGGCCGGCCGGCGCCGTCGGTGCACGCCGGGTCGTCGAACCGGGCGGCGATCGGGGGCAGTTCGCTCATGGGTCCGACGGTAGCCGCGCCGGTACCGTTGAAGTAACCGGGTGCCCCCGTCCTACGGTTCCGGCCATGGACGAGAACAGCGACAGCAAGCGGATCGTGGTCTTCGGCGCCGGCGGGCGGGTGGGCCGCGCGGCCGTGGCGGAGGCGGTGGCCCGGGGCCACCGGGTGACGGCGGTGGTGCGGGATCCGGCGCGCCACCCGGACCTGGGCCGGGCGGGCGTGACGGTGGTGCGGGGTGACGCGACGGACCCGGGGGCGGTGGCGGCGCTCGCCGCCGGGCACGACGCGGCGGTGCACGCCTCCGTCCGCCTCGACGTACCGTCGGAGGAGTACTTCGCGGCGACGGCGAAGGCGCTGGTCGCGGGGCTCGCGGAGGCCGGGGTGGGCCGGCTGCTGACCCTCGGGATCGCCACCACCCTGCAGGACGCGGCGGGCGTCCGGCTGATGGACGCTCCGGGCTTCCCCGGGGAGTGGCGGGCCTTCGCCCGGGGCCACGTGGTGGAGTTCGAACTGCTGGCGACGACGGCGGGGCCGGAGCTGGACTGGCTGATGGTGGTGCCGCCGCTGGACCTGAACGCGGAGGCGGAGCCCACCGGCGGCTACCGGACGGCGGTCGGCACGGTCGTGGACGGCCCCGGCCGGATCGCGCACGCTGATCTGGCGCTCGCGCTGCTGGACGAGATCGAGGAGCCCCGGCACAGCCGGGTGCAGCTGGCGGTCTCCGTCTGACGCGGAGGGTCGGGGGGCGGGTTCAGCCGCGGCCGGAGATCCGGCCCAGACCGACGGCCAGCTCCTCCTGGTTCATCACCGGCGAGTAGTGGACCTTGGCGCCGAGCCGCATGAAGAACGGCTCCGAGATCGACGGCAGGTCGGAGGTCTCGGCCAGGTCGAAGAAGAAGTAGCCGGTGCGGCAGCCGTTCTCGACGGTGAAGTAGGCGGCCTCCGGGCGGATCCGCCCGAGCGCCTCCTTGATGACGCCCTCGGCGGCGCCCTGCCGGATGAGTTCGTTGGAGGACTCGGTGTCCATCTCGACCTTCAGAAGCATGCGCATGGCAGGGCCCCTTTCCCGGCCGGGCGGAGGGTCCCCGTGCGGTACGCCCTCGGTCCACCCGGACGCACTCACCTCCAGCGTCCTCCCCCGGCCCGGCGGGGGCCACTCGGAACCGGGGGCGGCCGCCGCCCGCGTCAGGCGGGCAGCAGCGCGCAGCGGACGAGCAGCTCGTCCATCGACAGGTCGAGGACGCCGGCGAGGGCCGCGACGGTGAAGAAGGCCGGGGTGGGGGCGCGGCCGGTCTCGATCTTGCGGAGGGTCTCGGCCGAGAGTCCGGCCGCCGCGGCGACCTCGACCATCGACCGGCCGCCGCGGGCGTCGCGCAGCAGCCGCCCGAGCCGCTCGCCGCGCTCGCGCTCTTCCGGGGTGAGGGGGGTGCGCACCATGAGCCCCACTCTACCGGCTCGACCCGATTCTTATACCGGTATAGTAATGGGAATGGTGGAGATCAAGACCGAAGAGAACCTGACGGCCATGCGCGAGGCGGGCCGGATCGTGGCGCGCGCCCTGGCGGCGGCGCGGGAGCTGGCGGCGCCGGGCGTGCCGGCCGTCGCCCTGGACCGGGCGGCGCGGGAGGTGCTGGCCGAGGCGGGCGCCGGATCGCCCTTCCTGGACTACCACCCGGGCTGGGCGCCGGTGCCCTTCCCGGGCGTCACCTGTGTGTCCGTCAACGACGCGATCGTGCACGGCATCCCGGACGGGACCGTCCTCCGGGACGGCGACCTGGTCTCGGTGGACTGCGGGGCCGAGCTGCGCGGCTGGGTCGGGGACGCGGCGGTCAGCTTCACCGTCGGCCGCGCCCGCCCCGAGGACACCCGGCTGATCGGGGCCGCCGAGGAGGCCCTGGCGGCGGGCATCGAGGCGGCGGTCGTCGGCAACCGGATCGGGGACATCGCGCACGCCGTGGGCACGGTGTGCCGGAAGGCCGGGTACGGCATCCCGGACGGCTTCGGCGGGCACGGCATCGGCCGCGCCATGCACGAGGACCCGGGCGTGCCCAACGAGGGGCGGCCGGGGCGCGGGATGCGGCTGCGGGCCGGCATGGTCCTGGCGATCGAGCCGATGCTCGTCGGGGGCGGCGGCGACGGCCACTACACGGCGCGGGACGGCTGGACGATCCGTACCCTCGACGGCTCCCGCGCCGCCCACGCCGAGCACACGGTCGCCGTCACCGCCGCGGGCCCCCGCATCCTGACGGCCCTGTAGGCCGCGGAGGGGGCGGTGTCGGAGGCGGCTCCTAGACTCACGGCATGACGGAGGACCGCATCCCGGGGACGGGACCGCTCGACGCGCTGGCCACCGCCATGGGCGACCGGCTGGGGACGGAGATGTCCCTGGACGACGGGGACGCGCCGGCGCTGGTCTGGACGGACGGACCCACGGTCGGGCAGGTCGCGGAGGCGGCCCGGGCGTTCGACCCGGAGGCCGCCGGGCGGCTCGCCTTCCGGCGGGAGCTGTCGGAGCAGTCGGTCGCGCTGGGGGCGATCCGCCTGGCCCGGGCGATCGGCTCGCTCGCCTGCGGGCTGCCCCCGCCGGTGCACCCGACGACGGTCGCCGAGCTGTGGCGGGACACACCGCTGCCCGCGCCGCCCAGCGAGCGCGAGGAGCGGCTCGTCCACGCGCTGTTGTACGAGGTCCACGACGACCACCGCAGCAACCACGTCACCCCGGCGCAGATCTGCGACGGCCTGATGGTCCGGGGTGTCGCGGCGCTGGCGCGGCGGATGGGACTGGACGGAGGCGGCGCCGCCTGAGACCGGCCCTCACCGCTCCGGCCGGACGACCATCGCGGAGCCGCCGCCGCGGCGGACGGTCTCCGCGGCCGCCAGCCAGCGCCCGCCGGGGAGGCGCTGGACGCCGGTGGCGGCGCCGATCTCCGGATTCCGCCGGAAGGCGTGCCCGAGGGCTTCGAGCGCGGGCCTCGACGGGCTGTCCCAGAGGGCCGGTTCCAGATCGGTCGCGGCCCGGTCGCGCTGGCTGGCGCGCGGGGCGGCGATGGCGTCGACGAGCGGCAGGCCCCGGTCGAGGAAGCCGGTGAGGGTCTGCAGGACAGTGGTGACGATGGTGGCGCCGCCCGGCGAGCCGAGGGCCACCACCGGCCGGCCCTGCCGGTCGAGCACGATCGTCGGCGAGATCGAGGAGCGGGGGCGCTTGCCGGGGCCGGGCAGGTTGGGGTCGGGCACGGCGGGGTTCGCGGGGGTGAAGGAGAAGTCGGTCAGCTCGTTGTTGAGCAGGAAGCCGCGGCCGGGGACGGTGATGCCGCTGCCGCCGGTGGACTCGATGGTGAGCGTGTACGCGACGACGTTCCCCCACCGGTCCGCGACGGTCAGATGGGTGGTGTTCTCGCCCTCGTACGTCGGCGGCACCACCGCCCCGCCGGGGGCGCACGGCACCGGGTTCCGGGGGTCGCCGGCGGCGAGGGGACTGCCGAGGACGGCGTCGTCGCGGATCAGGCAGGCGCGGGAGTCGGCGTACCGCTGGGAGAGCAGGCCCCGGACGGGCACCGGCGCGAAGGCGGGGTCGCCGACCCAGCGGCCCCGGTCGGCGAAGGCGATCCGGCTGGCCTCGATGAACCGGTGGAGGTACTGCCGCTCGGTGGCGGCCGAGAGGTCCGTGGTCTCCAGGATGTTGAGGGCCTCCCCGACGGTCGTGCCGCCGGACGACGACGGGGCCATGCCGAGGACCCGGAGGCCCCGGTAGGCGGTCTCGGTCGGCGCGCGCCGGACCGTGCGGTACGCGGCGAGGTCCCGTGCCGTCAGGTCGCCGGGGCGGACGACGCGGGCCGCGCCCGCGCGGACCGGCGGGGTGCGGACGGTGCGGACGATGTCGCGGGCGAGCGGCCCCCGGTAGAGCGCGCCGACGCCCCGCTCGGCGAGGAGGGCGTACGTACGGGCCAGGTCGGGGTTCTTCACGACCGTGCCGACCTCGGGGAGCCGGCCGCCGGGCAGGAAGAGGGCGGCGGAGGCCGGGAAGTCGCGGAACCGGGCCTCGTTGGCGGCGGTCTGGGCGCGGTAGGTCGCGTCGACGGTGAAGCCGTCGCGGGCCAGGCGCTCGGCGGGGGCCAGGAGTTCGCGGAGCGGCCGGCTGCCCCAGGCGTCGAGGGCGGCCGCCCAGGTGGCGGGGGTGCCGGGAGTGCCGACGGCGCGCCCGCTGGTCATCGCCTCCTCGAAGGGGAGCGGTGCGCCGTGCTCGGTGAGGAGGGCGGCGTCGGCGGAGGCGGGGGCGGTCTCGCGGCCGTCGACGGTGGAGACCGTACGGCTCCGGGCGTCGTAGTGGACGAGGTAGCCGCCTCCGCCGATCCCGGCCGAGTAGGGCTCGGTGACGCCGAGGGCGGCGGCGACGGCGACGGCCGCGTCGACGGCGTTGCCGCCCCGGCGCAGGACCTCGATGCCGGCGGCGCTCGCGTCGGCGTCGACGCTGGCGACGGCGCCGCCGTGACCGACGGCGACGGGCACCTTCGCGGGCGGGCCGGCCGGGGCGGATGAGCCGGCCGGGGCGGGTGGGGCCGGTGGGGCGGATGGGGTGGAGGGGGACGCGGCTCCCACCGCGAGCACCGTCGCAGCGGCCGCCGCGATCATCCCGTACCGCCAGGTGGACCGACGCATCCCTGACCTCCCGTCAACGCTCCGGCACCCACCGTAACTTCCGCACGGGCCCGGCGAGGAGAGCGCCTCCCTCCCCTCTCGAACGGCCACCCGACCGCCGCTAGCATGCGCCCCTATGGACGAGGACCTGAGGAACATCGTGCTCGGCGTGCTGGCGACCGGCCTCAGCGCGTCCCTGGGCTGGCTCACCCGGACGTACGTGTGGCGTCGCCGGCTCCGCCGCAAGCAGGCGTTCTTCGGCCTGCCCGGCCACTCGGAGTGTCTGCTCGTGGTCAACCGGGAGGCGGGCGGGGACGGGGCGGTGCACCGCTTCGACGTCTTCGCGCTGCTCGAACTGGCAGCCCTGGTGAAGGACTGCGGGGCGCAGGCGCAGATCGTCCAGCACGACCGGACCCATCTGGGCTTCGGCGACCGCACCGAGTTCTGCGTCGGCGGGCCGGGGTCGAACCGCCGGATGGCCGCCCATCTCGGATCGCTGCTGCCCGGCCTGTCCATGAACACGGAGCCGGACCCGGTCGAGGAGCGGGGCGCGATCGAGGTCGGCGGCGAGCGGTACCGGATGGACCCGGGCACCGTCGAGTACGTGGTGCTGGCGCGGATCACGGCGGGCGAGGGCGGCCGCCCGGTCTTCCTCTTCTGCGGACAGCGGGCGATCACCAACCAGGCGGCGACCCGCTATCTGGCCCGGCACCACGAGCGGCTGGCCCGCACCCACCGCGGCGGCTCGTTCGTCCTGCTGCTGCGCGTGGTCAACTCCCAGGCGTACGGCCCCGACGTGGTCGAGCTGGTGGCCGACGTGACGCGGGCGGCGCTCAGGGCTCCCGCAGCCGCACCGGCAGCGACTTGATCCCGTTGATGAAGTTGGAGACGAGCCGCCGGGGCTCCCCGGTGGCCTCGACACCCGCGCAGGCTCCACGCAACTCCTCGTAGAACACCCTGAGCTGGAGCCGCGCGAAGTGCGCGCCGAGGCAGACGTGCGGGCCGTCGCCGAAGGAGACGTGCGGGTTCGGACGGCGGCCGAGGTCGAGCCGGTGCGGGTCGGCGAAGGCCCGTTCGTCGTGGTTGGCGGAGACGTGGAAGACGACCACCTTGTCCCCCTCTGAGATCCGCACCCCGGCGAGTTCGGTGTCCCGGGCGGCGGTGCGCCGGAAGGAGAGCACCGGCGGATGGACCCGCAGCAGCTCGTCCACGGCGGTGTCCGTCGCGACCTCGCCCCGCCAGAGCCTGCCCTGCTCGGCGGGGTCTCCGCAGAGGGCGAGGACCCCGCCCGGCGCCGCCGACCGCACGGTGTCGTTGCCGGCGACGGTGAGCAGGAAGAAGAACATCTCCAGCTCGGCGTCGGCGAGTTCGGTGGTGGCGAGCGCGGTCATGAGGTCGTCGGCGGGATGCTTCCGCTTGTGCGCCGCGAGTTCCTGGGCGTACGCGAACATCTCGGCGAGCATGGCCGGTGACCGCGGGTCGACGGGCCGTCCGTCGGCCCCGAGCACGGCCGGCTCGTCCGGGTCCTGGTAGGCGATGACCCGCTCGGTCCAGGCGTGCAGCAGCCCCCGGTCCCCCGCCGGCACCCCGAGCAGGTCGGTGAGGTTGAGCAGGGCGTAGTCGTCGGTGACGGCCCGCACGAGGTCGACCTCGCCGCCCGCCTCGCGGGCCGCGGCGAGCAGCCGGCGGGCCCGCGCACGGGCGGTCGCCTCGAACCGCTCGATCCGTCCCGGTGTGAAGGCGCGGCTGACGAGCCGCCTCAACCGGCCGTGCTCCGGCGGATCCTGATTGAGCATCATGCGCCGGATGAACGGCAGGTCGGCCGGATCGGGGTCGCGGATCTGGGTGGCCCCGAGCCGGGAGGAGTACGTCTCCGCGTCCTTGAGCACCCGCACGACGTCGGCGTGCCGGGTGACCGCCCAGAAGCCGGGGCCGGCCGGCCAGCCGAGCACCGCCCGCTCCTCCTGCCGGGCGACGGGCGCCCGGTCGCGCAGCTCCCGGAAGGCGTCGTGCGGCGGCCCCGCGGCGTGGATCCGCGGGTCGAAGACGTCGGGAAGGTTCGTCTGCTCCACGGATCAAGACTGGAGCAGGGAACCGCACCCCACAATCGTTACCGGCACGTAACTTACCGACCGGTTACCACGGGTAGCACGTCGCCGTTACCGTCGGGCCACCTCGCTGCCCCCATCAGCGACCCCCCATCGAGGAGTGGCCCGTGCGTACACCCCTGGCCCTCGCCGTCTCGGCCGCACTGGTGGCCGGGACGGCCCTGGTCCTGTCCCCCGCCGCCCACGCTGCCGAGTCCGGCACGTCGATCCGGTTCGTCGACATCGCCGGTGACGGCGGCACCGTCCTCAAGGCCAACGTCGTCACGCCCGCAGGGGCCGACGGCACCGTCCGGTATCCCGTGGTCGTGCTGCCGACCAGCTGGGCCATGCCGCAGGTCGAGTACCTGGCGCAGGCGCAGCGGCTCGCCGACTCCGGTTACGTCGTGGTGAGTTACAACTCGCGCGGGTTCTGGGAGTCGGGCGGCGAGATCGAGACCGCGGGGCCGAAGGACGTCGCCGACGCGTCGAAGGTGATCGACTGGGCGCTCGCGAACACCCCGGCGGACCCGGCCAAGGTCGGCATGGCCGGGGTCAGTTACGGCGCGGGGATCAGTCTGCTCGCCGCCGCGCACGACTCCCGGATCAAGGCCGTCGCCGCGCTCAGCGGCTGGGCCGATCTCATCGACTCCATCTACAGCGGCCGCACCCAGCACCTCCAGGCCGCCGCGCTGCTCGGCGGAGCCGGGTACCTCACCGGCCGGCCCGGGCCCGAACTGGAGAAGGTGCTCAAGGACTTCCTCTCGTCCGACCTCGACCAGGAGGACGAGATGATCACCTGGGGGCGGCAGCGGTCGGCCGCCACCCGGCTCGACCGGATCAACGCCAACGGCGCCGCGATCATGCTGGGCAACGCCTGGGGCGACACCATCTTCCCGCCCAACCAGTACGCGAGCTTCTACGAGAAGCTGAAGGGGCCCAAGCGGCTGGAGTTCCGCCCCGGCGACCACGCCACCGCCGAGGCCACCGGCCTCCTCGGGCTGCCCAACGACACCTGGACCAGCGCCCACCGCTGGTTCGACCGGTATCTGAAGGGCACCGACAACGGGATCGACCGCGAGCCGCCCGTGCGGCTGAAGCCGCGGTCCGACGGCGGCTACGAGGGGTACGCCGACTGGGCGTCCGTCGGCGCGCACCGCGAGCGGCTCGCCCTGGACGACCCCGAGCACGTCTGGGCCGGCGTGGACTCCGGCGCCGACGGCGGCGTCGTGCTGCTCAGCAATCTGCTCGACCAGCTGACGCGGACCCCGCCGACCGTCTCCGTGCCGCTCCTCCCCCGCGCCTTCGCCGCCGTCTGGCAGTCCGGGCGGTACGACTCCGGGGCGGCGGTGCGCGGCACGCCCGTGCTGCACACCACGGTCACGCCGACCGCGTCGAGCGGCACCTTCGTCGCGTACCTCTACGACGTGGGCCCGCTCGGCGTCGGGAAGCTGGTGTCCCACGCCCCGTACACCTTCCACGACCGGACGGCGGGCCGGCCGTTCGCCGTGGACCTGGAGCTGTTCTCCACGGCCTACGACGTCCCGGCCGGCCACCGGCTCGCGCTGGTCGTCGACACCGTCGACCCGCTGTACATCGAGCACAACCCGGCCGGCGCGCAGCTGACCTTCTCCTCCCCCGCGTCCGATCCCTCGTACCTGTCGGTGCCGGTGCGGAAGGAGTGATCACGGCTGCTGCCGGGCCGGTTTCAGGCCCGTGCGGGGGCCCGTAGAGGGGTCACTCGCGGCCCGGCAGCGTGACCACCGGTGCGGCGGGAGCGACGTCCACCCCCTTGGTGCGGGGGTCGCGGCGCTCCCGGCGCGCGACCCAGGTCGCGAACCAGGAGAGCAGCATGCACATGCCGATGTAGATCGGCGAGATCACCAGGACGACGGGGATGAACGGCAGGTCGTAGTCGAGGTTGGAGGCGATCAGCTTGCCCGCGTGGAGGAACTCCTCGTAGGTGATGAGATAGCCGAGCGAGGTGTCCTTCAGCGCCACCACCAGCTGGCTGATGATGGCCGGCAGCATCGCGCGGACCGCCTGCGGGACCAGGACCCAGGTCATCACCTGGGTCTTGCGCATGCCCAGGGCGTACGCGGCCTCCCCCTGCCCGCGCGGCACGGCGTGCACGCCGGTGCGGAAGACCTCGGCGAGCACCGAGCCGTTGTAGAGGGTGAGTCCGGCGACCAGCGCGGGCAGCGGCTGCACCTTGAGCGCCACGAAGATGAAGAAGATCATCACCAGTACGGGCATGGCGCGGAAGAACTCGACGAGCAGGGTGGCGATCCAGCGTACCGGCCGGTGGTCGGAGAGCCGCCCGGTGGCGAGCAGCGCGCCGAGCGCCAGCGAGAGGACCGCGGCGAGACCGAACGCCTTGAGGGTGTTCCCGAGCCCTTCGAGCAGCAGCTCCTGGATGCCCTCGTAGAGGAAGGGCCGCCACTTCACGGCGGTGAACTGCTCGGTGTCGAAGAGGAGATAGAGGATCCAGGCGGCGATGCCGAGGATCACGGCGGTGGAGAGCAGGCCGTAGAGGAGGTGCCGGCGGCGGGCGTGCGGGCCGGGGATGTCGTAGAGGGCGCTGGCCTGCGGGGCGCGGCTCATCGGGTCACCCCCCAGCGCTTCTCCATCACGTTGAAGACCGCGCTGATGGCGAGCGTGATGATCAGGTAGCCGACGGCGATCCAGACGAAGGTCCAGACGATGTTGTAGCCGAGTTCGCTCAAGGTCTTGTAGGTGCCCAGGAGTTCGGTGACGCTGAAGGCGCCGGCGATGGCGGAGTTCTTGGCGAGCGCGATCAGGGTGGAGCCGATCGGCGGGATCACCGAGCGGAACGCCTGCGGCAGCACGACCGCGCCGAGGGTCTGGGTGAAGCTCATGCCGAGGCTGCGGGCGGCCTCGCCCTGTCCGACGGGGACGGTGTTGATGCCGGAGCGCAGCGCCTCGCAGATGAAGGCCGAGGTGTAGCAGCCGAGGGCGAGGACCGCGAACAGCTCGAAGGGCAGCACCAGTCCGAAGCGGGGCAGGCCCAGCATGACCGCGAAGAAGAGCAGGGTGAGCGGGGTGTTGCGGAGGACGGTGACCCAGACCGTGCCGAAGACCCGGAAGGAGCCGACGGGGGCGACCCGGAAGGCGGCCATGACGAAGCCCAGGACGAGGGCGAGCGCCGAGGCGTAGACGGTGAGTTCGAGGGTGCCGAGGAAACCCTCGCCGTAGAGCGAGAAGTTCTCTGTCAGTACGTCCATGTCAGCGGTGGGGGTCCTCAGTTGGCCGGGTAGCGGTCGATGGGCGGCGGCGTCGGGGCGGGGACCCCGGAGAGGCCGAGGGTCGCGTCGTACGCCTTCTTCCAGTCGCCGTTCTTCTCGTGCGCGGCGATGGCGTCGTCGAGGGCGAGGCGGAGCGCGGTGTCGCCGTGCGGCACGCCGATCCCGTACGGCTCCTTCGAGAACGGCTTCCCGGCGAGCTTCAGTTCGTCGGGGACCTTGGCGGCGTAGCCCATGAGGATGGTGTCGTCGGTGGTGACGGCGTCGACCTGGTAGGTGAGGAGGTTGTCGACGCAGATGGAGTACGTGTCGTAGGCGACGAGTTCGGCCTTCGGGTACTCCTGCTGGATCCGCTGGTAGGGGGTGGAGCCGGCGGCGGAGCAGACGCGCTTGCCGTCGAGGTCCCGCGGTCCGTGGATGTCGTCCTCGTCGGTGCGGACGAGGAGGGACTGGCCGGCCTGGTAGTAGGGGCCGGCGAAGCCGACGAGCTGCTTGCGCTTGTCATTGATGGTGTAGGTGCCGACGTAGTAGTCGATCTGCCCGTTCTGCAGGGCGGTCTCGCGGTTGGCGGAGGCGATGGTGCGGAACTCGACGCCGCTCGCCGGGTCGAAGCCCAGGGAGGCGGCCATCATCCGGGCGATCTCGATGTCGAAGCCGGAGTAGCGGCCGGTGGCCGGGTCCTTCTCGCCGAGGTACGGCTGGTCCTCCTTGGCGCCGACGATCAGCCGGCCGCGTTTCCTCGCCCGGTTCCAGGTGGCCGAGTCCGGCAGGGTGAAGGCCGACTGCACCCGGTAGACGGGGAGCCGGTCGGGCTGCGGGCCCTTCACGGGCGGGCTGCCGGGCCGGCCGCAGCCGGCGAGCAGGAGGCCCGCGGCGGCGAGCAGCAGGGCGAGGACGCCCGGACGTCGGTGCGTGCGCTGCATGGTTCCCACCCCGGTCAGTGCGAGAGGATCTTGGAGAGGAAGTCCTTGGCGCGCTCGCTGCGCGGGGCGGTGAAGAACTCCTCGGGGGCGCGGTCCTCCAGGATCCGGCCGTCGGCCATGAAGACGACCCGGTTGGCGGCGGACCGGGCGAAGCCCATCTCGTGGGTGACGACGACCATGGTCATGCCCTCGCGGGCCAGTTGCTGCATGACCTCCAGGACCTCGTTGATCATCTCGGGGTCGAGGGCGGAGGTGGGCTCGTCGAAGAGGAGCGCCTTGGGGTCCATGGCGAGGGCGCGGGCGATGGCGACGCGCTGCTGCTGGCCGCCGGAGAGCTGCGCCGGGTACTTGTCGGCGTGGGCGGCGAGGCCGACCCGGTCGAGGAGGGCGCGGGACCGCCGGTCGGCCTCCTCGCGCTTCCGGCCGCGGACCTTGATCTGGGCGAGGGAGACGTTGGCGAGGACGGTCTTGTGGGCGAAGAGGTTGAAGGACTGGAAGACCATGCCGACCTCGGCGCGCAGCCGGGCGAGGTCCTTGCCCTCCTCGGGGAGGGGCCGGCCGTCGATGCGGATCTCGCCGGACTCGATGGTCTCCAGCCGGTTCATGGCCCGGCAGAGGGTGGACTTGCCGGAGCCGGAGGGTCCGATGACGACGACGACCTCGCCGCGGCCGACGATGAGGTCGATGCCCTGGAGGACGTGCAGCGTGCCGTAGTGCTTGTTCACGCCACGCAGTTCGATCAGCGGATCGACGGTCATGCGCTGCCCTGCCCCATTTCCCGGCGGTGTGCCCGATGCGGTGTGTCGACACGGCCGAGGCGGGGTGTCGAGACAGCGCAAACTATCCGCCGGGAAAAGGGACTTCACGCCCGACACGCCCGAAAGGGAGCAAGTCGGGATTAGCCGTATTTACGACAACCGGGTGGTGTCGGGCGCGGCCCGCCGCGAGGTCACTCCTCGGCGGCCTCGGCGTACACCTGGGAGAGTTCGGGCGCCCCGCTCATCGCCCACTCGACGCCGTACTCGACGACCGGGACCTCGCGGCCGGACTCCAGGACGACGACCGGGCCGCCGTTCGGCCACACCTGCCAGCGGGCGCCCGGCACGTTCCGCACGATGACGGTGCCGAGGTAGAGCCCCGCGTCGTTGCCGAACCAGGGCAGCTCCTCGGCGTCGTCGCGCCAGCGCGGCGGGAGCTGGTCCAGCTCCTCCAGGGAGCGCGGGGAGTCGTCGAGCGTCACGCCCGCCCGCTCGACCCGGGCGCGGAGCAGCTCGCACTCGGCGAGCAGCTCCGCCACGCCCTCGGGGTCACGGTCGAAGGCCGCGGCCAGCGGGGACGGGTCGGGCTCGTGCCGCTTGCGCCAATGGTCGAGAAACGGGATGTTCATCGGAACAGCGTCGCATCGTCACCCGCCGGTCCACCACCCGGCACGCTGAGATCGTTATGGAGCGCCCGCGCAGGTCACCGCAGTCAGAGGTCGAGGTCGACGACGACCGGGGCGTGGTCGGAGGCGCCCTTGCCCTTGCGCTCCTCGCGGTCCACGTAACTGTCCTTCACGGCCTCGGCGAAGGGCTTGTTGCCGTACACCAGGTCGATGCGCATGCCCTTGTTCTTGGGGAAGGCGAGCTGGCGGTAGTCCCAGTACGTGTACGGGTGGTCGTACTTGAGGGGGCGCGGGACGACGTCGGCGAGGCCGGCCTCGCGCAGACCGGCCAGGGCCGCACGCTCGGGCGCGGTGACGTGGGTGGCGCCCTCGAAGAGGGAGATGTCCCAGACGTCGGCGTCGGCCGGGGCGATGTTGTAGTCGCCGAGGACGGCGAACGGGCGCTCGCCGGCCGCGTCCTCGCCTACGGCCGCCTTCAGCGCCTCCAGCCAGCGCAGCTTGTAGGCGTAGTGCTCGTGGGCGACCTCCCGGCCGTTCGGCACGTAGACCGACCAGACGCGGACCGGGCCGCAGGTGGCGGAGATCGCCCGGGGCTCCTGCACCCCGTCGTACTCCGGCCCGCCGGGCAGGCCGGTGACCACGTCCTCGAAGCCGACCCGGGAGAGCAGGGCGACGCCGTTCCACCTGCCGGTGGCGTTGACCACCGACTCGTACCCCAGCGCCTTCAGCTCCTCGGCGGGGAACTGCTCGGCGGTGCACTTGGTCTCCTGGATGCAGAGCACGTCGGTGCCGCTGCTCTCCAGCCAGGCCAGCAGCCGGGGCAGCCGGGCGGTGATCGAATTGACGTTCCAGGTGGCGATGCGCATGACGCCCAGCCTACTGGCGGGCACCGACAGCGGCCGGGAGCCGGCTCAGAGCTCGGCGGAGGCGCCGGACGCGAGCCGCCGGTGGTCGGTGCCGCCGAGCCCGCCGATCTGCCGGTCGTAGATCGGCCGGGCCAGATCGGTCAGGAGGGCGTCGTGGATGTCGTACGCCCGGCGCGGCTTCACCTCGCGGACGTAGTCGATCACCTCGGAGATCTTGTTCCACGGCGCCATCACCGGCAGCAGCAGGGTGTCCACAGGGCGGCCGGGGAGGGTGAGGGCGTCGCCGGGGTGGAAGACGGCGCCGTCGACGAGGAAGCCGACGTTGGTGATGCGCGGGATGTCCGGGTGGATCACGGCGTGCAGCTCGCCGTGGACCTCGACGTCGAAGCCGGCGGCGGTGAAGGCGTCGCCGTGCCCGACGGTGTGCACCCGGCCGGGGAACGCCGTCGCCAGCTGGTCGGCGACGCTGCGCAGGGTCCAGATCTCGGCGGCCGGGTTGGCGTCGAGGGCGGCCCGGAGCCGGCCCTCGTCGAAGTGGTCCGGGTGCTCGTGGGTGACGAGGAGGGCGTCGGCGCCGAGCACCGCGTCCTCTTCCGTGAACATGCCGGGGTCGAGGACGAGCGTCCGCCCGTCCTTCTCCAGCCGGACGCAGGCGTGGGACTTCTTCGTCAGCTTCACGGCCTCACCCTACGCCGGGCGTGCGGGCCCGGCTCGGGTGGACGCGGGCCCGGGTCACGCCGGGGGCGTGGTCTCCTCCGTGATGACGCGGCCGACCGTGGTGAGGGCGGTCTCGGCGGCCGGGAGGCCGCAGTAGACGGCGGTGTGCAGCACGATCTCGCGGATCTCGGCGGGCGACAGGCCGTTGCGGAGCGCGGCGCGGGTGTGGTCGGCGAGCGCCTCCCAGTGCCCGCCGGCGATCAGCGCCGTCAGCGTGACGACGCTGCGGGTGCGCCGGTCGAGACCCTCCCGGGCCCAGACCTCGCCCCAGGCGTAGCGGGTGACGAGCTCCTGGAAGTCGCCGGCGTCCGGATCGGCGAGCGCCCGGTCGACATGGGCGTCGCCGAGCATCTCGCGGCGCAGCCCGAGCCCCTTCTCGTACGGGTCGGGGCGGGCCGCCGGGGCCTCCTCGCCGTCCTCGGCCGCGGCCGGGGCGGGGGCGGGGGGCTCGGCCGGGGCCGCGGCGGGGACGGGCGGCGGTACGGCCAGGGTGCCGCTGGTCTCCAGGCCGGTCGCCGAGAAGTGCTCCAGGAGCAGGTCGGTGACGGCGGCCGGCTGCTCGACGGGGGCGAGGTGGGAGGCGCCCGGGACGACGGCCAGCTTGGCGTCGGCGATGCCGGCGACGAGGGTACGGGCCTCGGCGGGGCCGGTCACCCGGTCCTCGGAGCCGACCAGGACCAGCGCGGGCACGCCGATGCTGCCGAGGGCGGCCCGGACGTCGAAGACGGCCAGGGCCTCGCAGGCGGCGACGTAGCAGCCGGCGTCGGTGGTCCGCACCATCTGGACGGCCCAGTCGACGATGGCGGGCTGGTTCGCGGCGAAGTGCGGGGTGAACCACTGCTCGGGCGCGGCGCGGGCCATCGGCTCCAGGCCGTTGGTGCGGACCACGACCCCGCGCTGGCGGAACTCGTCGGCGGTGCCGAACCGCGGCGCGGTGGCGACCAGCGCCAGCGAGGCGACCCGGTGCGGGGCTCGCAGGGCGAGGTCGAGGCCGACGGCTCCGCCGAGGGAGCAGCCGGCGTAGCCGAAGCGCTGGACGCCGAGGGTGTCGAGGGTGGCGAGGAGGCGGTCGCCGAGTTCGGCGACGGAGGTGAAGGGCTGGGCGGGGGCGCCGCCGTGGCCGGGCAGGTCGAACCGGACGACGCGGCGGTCCCGGGTCAGCTCCGGGATCTGGCGGTCCCACATGTGGAAGGTGGTGCCCAACGAGGGGCCCAGGACCAGGACGGGAGCGTCGTCGGGCCCGTCGACTCGGTATTGCAGGGTGTTCGTCGGTGTCTCACTCACTCGCCCGACCCTCTCATCCCGTCGCGTCCCGCGCGGCGCCGGGTCGGAATCCGGGGTGTGACGAGGATCCCGCCCGGCGCCGGGTCGGAATCCGGGGTGTGACGAGGATCCCGCCCGGCCCGGGGTCAGCGGCCCCGGCGGATGCGGGCGGCCTTGCGGGCCTCGGCCATCTTCCGCTCCTCGGCGGACCGCCGGGACTCGTTCTTCGCGCGGCCGGGCTTGCCGGGGACGGTGCCCATGCCGCGGAACTGCGCGCCGCCGCGCCTGGCCCGCTCGGTGCTGGGCGCGCTGCCGTCGACGGGGACGCCGGAGGGGGCCTTGGCGCCGGTGATGCGGCTGAGCTCGGCCTCGCCGGAGCGGACCTGGGTGACCCGGGGGCGCAGTCCGGCGTCGGCCATCAGGCGGAGCACGTCCTTGCGCTGGTCGGGCATGACCAGGGTGACGACGCTGCCGGAGCCGCCGGCGCGGGCGGTGCGGCCGCCGCGGTGGAGGTAGTCCTTGTGGTCGGCCGGCGGGTCGACGTTGACGACGAGGTCGATGTCGTCGACGTGGATGCCGCGGGCGGCGACGTTGGTGGCGACGAGGACGGTGACCTCGCCGGTGCGGAACCGCTCCAGGGTGCGGGTCCGCAGCGGCTGGGACTTGTCGCCGTGCAGGGCCGCGGCCCGGACGCCGCTGCCGCGCAGGTGCGCGGTGAAGCGGTCCACGGCCGCCTTGGTGGACAGGAACATGATCACGCGGCCGTCGCGGGCGGCGATCTCGGTGGCGGTGGCGAACTTGTCGGCGCCGTGCACCTGGAGGACGTGGTGCTCCATGGTGGTGACGGCGGCGGCCGAGGGGTCCGCGGAGTGGACGACCGGGTCGTGGAGGTAGCGCTCGACGAGGACGTCGACGTTCTTGTCGAGGGTGGCGGAGAACAGCAGCCGCTGGCCCCCTTCGCGGACCAGGTCGAGGAGGGCGGTGACCTGGTCGGTGAAGCCCAGGTCGGCCATCTGGTCGGCCTCGTCGAGGACGGCGATCTCCACCCGGTCGAGCCGGGCGTCCTTGCGTTCGACCAGGTCCAGGAGGCGGCCGGGGGTGGCGATCACGACCTCGGCGCCGTCGCGCAGCGCGGTGGCCTGCCGGCCGATCGACATGCCGCCGACCACGGTGGCGAGCCGCAGCCCCAGCGCCCCGGCGAAGGGGGCGAGGGCGTCGGTGACCTGCTGGGCCAGTTCGCGGGTGGGCACCAGGACCAGGGCGCGGGGCTTGCGGGCCTCGGCGCGGCGGCCGGCCAGGCGCACCAGGAGCGGCAGCCCGAAGGCGAGCGTCTTGCCGGACCCGGTCCGGCCGCGGCCGAGGACGTCGCGCCCGGCGAGGGCGTTCGGCAGGGTCGCCGCCTGGATCGGGAAGGGGGTGACGACTCCCTGGGCGGTGAGCAGCTTCCCCACCTCGGCGGGCAGCCCGAGCTCGTCGAAGGAGGCGACCGCGGGGAGGGCCGGCGTGGCGCCGGCGTACTGCGCGAAGTCGTCCTCGGCGGCGGCGGGGCGGTGGGAGCTGTTCATGGGGTCCATTGTGACCCGGCGCGGGCGGGGCGCGGGTCAGGGGCTGGTGGTGGAGACCGTGAAGACGCGGGGGAAGGCCGGGTCGGTGAGGTCCACGGTGATGTCGGAGGTCGGGCGGGGGTCCTCGCGGGTGACGGTGGTCCCGGACCAGGTCCGGCCGTCGGGGAAGGTCCAGCCGACGATGTCCGCGTCCCGGTCGGAGACCGTGATCCGGCCCGAGGTGAGCGCGGAGCGGCTGGTGCCGGACTCGGCGAGGAAGGTGTCGAGGCCGGTCGCCGTGGTGGTGAACTGCACGTAGAGCCGGCTGGTCCGCCAGTTGCTGGTCTCGTAGTAGGCGACGCCGGAGGCGCCCGCCGGGACGGGGACCTCGAAGACCCGGCGCTTCATCAGCGAGGGCCAGTTGTCCTGGAGGCCGACGACGGAGGACTCGCGCTCCTTGTCGACGCCGCTCTCCCGGCTCTGCCCGGCGGAGATCACCAGATAGCCGGCCGGGATGCCGACGAGCAGCACGATGATGACGGCCGTCAGCCAGCGGCGGCGGATCATCCGGCCGCGGTCCTCCGGCATCCGCCGCTCGGGCGTCCGCTGGTCGGGCAGCCGGTCCTGGACGGTCATGAGCCGGGGTCCTCGGGGGTGCGGGGGGCGCGGCCGTGGGTCCCGGTGCGGAACGCCTGCGCGTACCGCTCGTACCGCTCGTAGCGCTCCACCCGGCGCCGGTTGGCGCGGCGGAAGCGGCGGGCGACCAGCCGGGCGAGGTCGGCGGCGCCGACCATGCCGGCCTCGGGGCCGAGCTGGGCGCGGGTGATCCGCGCCTCGGGGCGGTAGCCGCGGCCGGTGAGGTGGCGGCGGAAGGCGTCCCGGGCGGGGCCGATGAGCAGGTCGTCGGCGGCGGAGACGCCGCCGCCGATGACGAAGCAGGAGGGGTCGAGGGCGGCGGCGAGGTTGGCGATGCCGACGCCGAGCCACTGGCCGATGTCCTGGAGCAGCTCGACGCACATCGCGTCGCCCTCGCGGGCCAGCTCGGTGATGAGCGGGCCGGTGATGTCGGGGACGTTGCCCTTGACCCGCTCGATGATCCCGTACGCCACCGGGGAGTCGGCGGCGGCCAGCTCGCGGGCCTCGCGGACCAGGGCGTTGCCGGAGCTGTACTGCTCCCAGCAGCCGCGGTTGCCGCAGGGGCAGCGGTGGCCGCCGGGCACGACCTGCATGTGGCCGAACTCGCCGGCGACGCCGTACTTGCCCCGCTTGACCCTGCCGTCCTCCAGGATGGCGCCGCCGATCCCCGTACCGAGGGTGATCATGACGAGGTGGTCCTCGCCGCGGCCGGCGCCGAAGCGCCACTCGGCCCAGGCGGCGGTGTTGGCGTCGTTGTCCACCATGACGGGGACGGCGAGCCGGTCCTGGAGGGCGTCGCGGAGGGGTTCGTTGCGCCAGGCGAGGTGGGGGGCGAAGAGGACGCGGGCCCGGTCGGCGTCGACCCAGCCGGCCGCGCCGATGCCGACGGCGTGCACGTCGTGCCGGTCGGAGAGGTCCAGGACCAGCTCGACGATGGTGTCCTCGACGACCTTGGGGCTCTTGGACTTGTCGGGGGTCTCGGTGCGGATCTTCTCCAGGATGGTGCCGTCGGCGTCGACGACGCCCGCCATCACCTTGGTCCCGCCGATGTCGATGCCCACCGTCGGCACCCGGGGCGCCGACAGGTGGGAGCGCCGCTCGCGGGTCCCGACGGTCCGCAGGACACCGCCCCGGGCGGGGTCACGGTAGGTACTCATCGGCTCGATTCTGCCAGGAGGGGTGTCGGGTCCGCGTGATGAAGCGGCGGGGCGGGTCACGGGCCGGAGGGGCGCTCCAGCTCGTGGCGGAGGTCGTCCAGCTCGCTGCCGCCGGCCATCTGGCGGGTCAACTCGTCGAGCGTCACGGACTCCTTGGTGTGGCTCGCGGCCATCACTCCGCGCTTGAGCAGCACGAACCGGTCGCCGACGAGGTAGGCGTGGTGGGGGTTGTGGGTGATGAGGACCACGCCGAGGCCCTGGTCGCGGGCGGCGGCCACGTACTTGAGGACGACGCCGGACTGCTTGACGCCGAGGGCGGCGGTCGGCTCGTCGAGGACGAGGACCTTGGCGCCGAAGTGGACCGCGCGGGCGATGGCCACGCACTGGCGTTCGCCGCCGGAGAGGGTGCCGATGGGCTGGTCGACGTCGCGCAGGTCGATGCCCATGCGGAGCAGCGCCTCGCGGGTGGTGGTCCGCATCCGTTCGGTGTCGAGCCGCTTGAGGGGGCCCTTGCCCCGGGTGGGCTCGGAGCCGAGGAAGAAGTTCCGCCAGACGGGCATCAGGGGGACGACGGCGAGGTCCTGGTAGACGGTGGCGATGCCCCGGTCGAGGGCGTCGCGCGGGTTGGCCAGCGCGACCTCCTCGCCCTCGATGCGGAAGGTGCCGGCGTCGTGCCGGTGAAGGCCCGCGACGATCTTGATGAGGGTGGACTTGCCGGCGCCGTTGTCGCCGAGGACGCAGGAGATCTCGCCGGCCCGGACCTCCAGGGACACCCCTTCGAGGGCGCGGATGTTGCCGTAGTACTTGCTGACGCCGGTCAGCTCCACCAGCGGGGTCGTGGTCACTTGGTCGCCTCCACGCGCCTGCGGATCCAGGCGTTCAGCAGGGTCGCGAGCAGCAGCATCGCGCCCAGGAAGAACTTGAACCAGTCGGGGTTCCACTCGGCGTAGACGATGCCCTTGCTGGTCATGCCGAAGATGAGGGCGCCGACGGCGGAGCCGATGGCCGAGCCGTAGCCGCCGGTGATGAGGCAGCCGCCGATGACGGCCGCGATGATGTAGATCAGCTCGTTGCCGACGCCTTCGCCGGACTGGACGACGTCGAAGGAGAAGAGCAGGTGCTGGCCGGCGATCCAGGCGCAGAAGGCGACGCCCATGTAGAGGCCGATCTTGGTGCGGTAGACCGGGACGCCGACCGCGCGGGCCGCGTCGGCGCCGCCGCCGACGGCGAAGATCCAGTTGCCGAAGCGGGTGCGGAGCAGGATCCAGGTGGCCACCGCCACCAGCCCGAGCCACCACAGGATGGTGACCTTCAGCTCCACGCTGCCGACGGTGAGGGTCGAGGCGAAGACCGAGTGGGCGGAGGGGAAGCCCTCCATGTCGGCGATCGACTTGGTGGAGACGGTGCCGGTGATCAGCTTGGTGAGGCCCAGGTTCAGGCCGGTCAGCATGAGGAAGGTGCCGAGCGTGATGATGAAGCTGGGCAGTTTCGTCCGGGTCAGCATGAAGCCGTTGAAGGCGCCGATGGCCAGGGTGACGAGCAGCGAGACGCCGACGCCGACCCAGACGTTCGCGGTCATCTGGTAGCTGAACATCGACGAGACCAGCGCGGAGCTGGTGACGAGGACGCCGGCGGACAGGTCGAACTCGCCGCCGATCATCAGCAGGGCGACCGGCACGGCCATGATGCCGAGGGTGGAGGCCGCGTAGAGGACGGTGCCCAGGCTGGAGGGGCGCAGGAAGCTGTCGGCGGCGACCGCGAAGAAGGCGAAGACGGCGATCGCGCCGACGACCGAGCCCAGCTCGGGGCGGGCGAGGAGCTTCTTCAGCGGGGTGGTGCGCAGGAGGCGTTCGTCGACGTGGTCGACGCCGTCGGACGGTGGGGCGGTCGGGCTCATCGGGTCCCCCGCTCCGCGTACTGCTTCAGGGCCCCGGCCTGGTCCTTCGTGATGATCTGCGGTCCGGTGAGGACGGGCTTGCCGCCGCCGAGGACGTCGGCGTTGTAGCGGTAGAGCCACAGCAGGTCGACGGCCTCGTAGCCCTGGAGGTAGGGCTGCTGGTCGACGGCGAAGCCGAGGGTGCCGTCGGCGAGGGCGGCGGCGACCTTGGCGTTGAGGTCGAAGGTGTCGATCTCGGCCTTGCTGCCGGCGCTCTTCGCGGCCTGGACGGCGGCGTCGGCGAACGGGGCGCCGAGGGTGACGACGGCGTCGACGTCCTTGTCGGACTGGAGCTTGGCCTCGATGGACGCCTTCACGTCGGGCATGTTGGTGCCGTCGACGTAGAGGTTGACCAGCTCGCCGTCGAAGGTCTCCTTGGTGCCGGCGCAGCGCTGCTCGTGGCCGACGTTGCCCTGCTCGTGCAGGACGCAGAGGGCCTTCTTCCGCCCGCGCTCCGTCAGCTCCTCGCCGACGGCCTGGCCGGCGACGGTCTCGTCCTGGCCGATGTGGGTGAGGGCGCCGAACGCCTTGGACTGCTCGGCGCCGGAGTTCACCGTGATCACCGGGATGCCGGCCTTGACGGCCTTCTCCACCGACGCCTTCATGGCGTCGGGCTTGGCGAGGGTGACGATGAGACCGTCGACGCCCTTGGCGACGTACGAGTCGATCAGCTGGGCCTGCTGCTGGGACTCGTCGCTGTGGGCGTAGAGGAAGTTGATGTTGTCCTTGGCGGCGGCCTGCTCGGCGCCGTTCTGGACGATGTCCCAGAAGGTGTCCCCGTCGCCCGAGTGGGTCACCATCGCGAAGGTCCAGCGGGGGGTGTCCACGGCCGCCCGGCCCTGGGCCGCGGCCGCCTTGCGGGCGTCCTCCGCCCGCTTGCCGCCCGTGCTGCTGCACCCGGCGAGCGCTCCCGTGAGCGCGAGTGCGAGCACGGCGCCGATCGCGGCGCGTACCCCTCCTGTCCGAAGCCTGGTCACGAGGCCGTGCCCTCCTTTGTGTCCTTCTGCGTGCATTGCAGTATCGGTCATGCGGGTCACGGCGCTCGTCAGGGGGCCCGTCCCCCGGTCCGGCGCCCCTACGGACGGACCATCAGCTGGAACTCGAAGGAGTAGCGGCCGGCCCGGTAGAGGTGGGAGCCGAACTCGACGGGCCGGCCGGTCGCGTCGAAGGTGGTGCGCTCCATGGTGAGCAGCGGCGCGCCGGGTTCCTCGGCGAGGAGTGCGGCCTCCTCGGGGGCGGCGGCGCGGGCGCCGATCGACTGGCGGGCGGTGTGCAGGGTGAGCGCGGCGGCGCGGAGCAGCCGGTAGAGCCCGGTGGTCTCCAGGGCGGCGGCGTCGACGAGCCCGGCGGGGAGGTGGTTGCGGAGGTACGCCATGGGCTCGCCGCGCGCGGTGCGCAGCCGCTCCAGGTAGTGGACGCCGGTGCCCTCGGGGACGCCGAGGGCGGCGGCGACGGCCGGTCCGGCGGGTTCGAGGCGGTCGACGAGGACGCGGGTGGCGGGGTGGTGGCCGGCGGCCTCCAGGTCGTCGTAGAGGCTGCTGAGCTCCAGGGGGCGGCGGACGCGGGAGTGGACGACCTGGGTGCCGACGCCCCGGCGGCGGACGAGGAGGCCGCGGTCGACGAGGGTGCGGATGGCCTGGCGGACGGTGGGGCGGGAGAGGCCGAGGCGGGCGGCGAGGTCGATCTCGTTGCCGAGGAGGGTGCCGGGCGGCAGGGTCCCGTCGGCGACGGCCTGTTCCAGCTGCCGGGCCAGCTGGAAGTAGAGCGGGACCGGGCTGGCGCGGTCCACGGAGAACGGCGGCAGGGGGGATCCGGACTGCTTGGCCACGGCTGGGAGCGTAGCCCCGCCCCGGGGCGTCGGGAAGGCGTCGTACCGGCTTCACCGGGGCGTGGCCCGCGCTTGTCCTGACAAACCTTGACACGGTCCGGCGGGCGCCCCACGGTGGGGCCATGCGCATCGGACTCATCGGTACGGGCCGGATCGGGAGTTTTCACGCGGGCGCGCTCGCCCGGCATCCGGGGGTCGGCGCGCTGGTGGTCGCCGACGCCGATCCGGCGCGGGCGGCCGCGGTGGCGGCGGTGGTGGGCGCCGAGGCCGCGCCGGACGTGCCGGCGCTGCTCGGGCGGGGCCTGGACGCCGTGGTGATCGCCTCGGCGACGGCCGCGCACGCGGAGCTGATCGCCCGGGCCGCGCGGGCGGGTCTGCCGGCCTTCTGCGAGAAGCCGATCGCGCTGGACGTGCCGGGCACGCTGGCCGCGCTGGCGGCGGTGGCGGAGGCGGGCACCGAGCTCCAGCTGGGCTTCATGCGCCGCTTCGACGCGGGCTACCGGGCGGCCAGGGAGGCGGTCCGGGCGGGGCGGCTGGGCAGGCTGCACACGGTCCGGACGGTGACCTCGGACCCGGAGCCGCCGCCGGCCGCGTATCTGCCGCTCTCCGGCGGGCTCTTCCGGGACTGCATGGTGCACGACGCCGACATCGTGCGCTGGGTGACCGGGCGGGAGGTCGTGGAGGTGTACGCGACCGGTTCGGACGCGGGCCCGGCGATGTTCCGCGAGGCCGGTGACGTGGACACGGCCGCCGCGCTGCTCACCCTGGACGACGGCACGCTGGTGTCGGCGACGGCGACCCGCTGCAACGGCGCCGGGTACGACGTGCGGATGGAACTGGCCGGCGACCGCGACCAGTTCGCGGTGGGCCTGGACGAGCGGACCCCGCTCACCTCGCTGGAGCCGCACTCCCCCGCGCCGCCGCCCAAGCCGTGGCCCGGCTTCCTGGAGCGCTTCGCCCCGGCGTACGAGGCGGAGCTGGACGCCTTCGTCCGGCTGGTGCGCGGCGAGGCCCCGAACCCGTGCGACGGACGGGAGGCGCTCGCGGCGCTGCGGGTCGCGGAGGCGTGCGAGCGGTCGCGGCGCGAGCGCCGGCCGGTGCGGGTCGGCTCCTGAGCTCAGCCGACGGCGCGGACGGTGCCCTGGGCGAGGGCGCAGACGGTCTCGTCGCCCTGCTCGTCGACGGTGAGGAGTTCGCAGCGGACGACGGCCTGGCGGCGGCCGGCGTGCAGGACCTCGGCGCGGGCGCGGAGGGTGACGCCGACGGCGGGGCGGACGTAGTCGATGGAGTACCCGGCGGTGAGGACGGCCGGGCCGAGGACGGTGCCGGCGGCGAAGGTGATGGCGTTGTCGGCGGCGTAGGAGAGGACTCCGCCGTGCACGAAGCCGTTCTGCTGGCGCAGGTCCTCGCGGATCGGCAGTTCGAGGGTGGCGCCGCCGTCGCCGAAGGCGCGGACGTCGGCGCCGACGAGGCGGCTGAAGGGCTGGGCCCGCAGGATGTCCCGGGCCATGGCGAGGGTCGCGATGTCGGTCACCCGCGTCACCCTACTCGCCGGTACCTTCCTGGGGGGCCTGATCGAGGAGACCGGCGTCGTGGACGAGGAGGGCGATCTGGACCCGGTTGTTGAGGCCGAGCTTGGCGAGCAGCCGGGAGACGTACGTCTTCACCGTCGGCACGCTCATGTACAGCTCGGCGGCGATCTCGGCGTTGGAGGCGCCGCGGCCGACGGCGACGGCGACCTGCCGCTCGCGGTCGGCGAGCCCGGCGAGGCGTTCGGCGGCGCCGGCCCGGCGGGGCCGGGCCTCGGGGCGGCCGGCGACCTGGCTCATCAGCTGGCGGGTGACGGCCGGGGAGAGCACGGGGTCGCCGGCGGCGACCCGGCGGACGGCGGCGACGATCTCGGCGGGCGGGGTGTCCTTGAGGACGAACCCGGCGGCGCCGGCGCGCAGCGCGCGCACCACCTGCTCGTCGGCGTGGAAGGTGGTCAGGACGATCACCTCGGGGGCGCCGGGGCGGGCGCGCAGCAGTTCGGTGGCGGTGAGTCCGTCGACGTGCGGCATGCGGATGTCCATGAGGACGACGTCGGGGGCGAGCCGGGCGACGAGGTCGGGGACCTCGCTCCCGTCGGAGCCCTCGCCGACGATCTCGATGGACGCGTCGCCGCCGAGCATCAGGGTGAGGCCCGCGCGGACCAGGGGGTCGTCGTCGACGAGGAGCAGCCGGATGGTCATGGGGGCCACGGTAGCCAGGCGGTGAGGGCGAAGCCGCCGCCGGGGGCCGGGCCGTGGTCGAGGCGCCCGCCGGCGAGGGCGGCCCGCTCGGAGAGTCCGATGAGTCCCTGGCCCGAGCCGGGGACGTGCGGCACGGGTCCGTCGGGCGCCGGGTTGCTGACCTCGACGGTGAGCCCGTCGCCGGGCCGGCCGCGCAGCACGACGGTGACCCGGGCGCCGGGGGCGTGCTTGCGGGCGTTGGTGAGGCCCTCCTGGGCGATGCGGTAGACGGTGCGGCCGGTGGCGGCGGGTACGGCGCCGGGGTCGTCGACCGTGGAGTCCAGGACGACCGTCATCCCGGCCTCGCGGGACTCGTCGACGAGCGCGCCGAGGGTGGCGAGGGTCGGCTGCGGCCGGTCGCCGCCGCCGCTCTCCTCCCCGGGGGCGCGCAGCACGCCGATGATCTCGCGCAGGTCCTGGAGGGCGTCGTGGGCGCTGTCGCGGATGACGCCGGCGGCGCGGGCGATCTGCTCGGGCGGGGCGTCGGGCCGGAACTCCAGGGCGCCGGCGTGGACGCTGAGCAGGGTGAGCCGGTGGGCGAGGACGTCGTGCATCTCGCGGGCGATGGCCTCGCGGGCGAGCCGCTGGGCCTGGGCGGCCCGCAGCTCGGCCTCGGCCTCGGCCCGCTCGGCGCGCTCGCGCAGCGCCTCGACGAGTTGGCGGCGGGCCCGGACGAGCATGCCCCAGGCGGTGACGAGGAGGGTGAGGGAGGCGCCGAGGACGATGCCGAGGGTGGCGCCGGTCTCGGGGTCGGGGCGGATGAAGACGGTGGCGAACGCGCCGGCGAGGGCGATCCCGAGGATCCAGGCGATCTCCCGGAAGGGCCGCCGGACGGCGACGCTGAAGAGGCTCGCCAGCATGGCGCCGGCGGCGACCGGGACGAGGGCGCCGACGACGGCGAGCACCGCGGCGAGCCCGACGGGCCACCGGCGGCGCAGCCACAGCGCGCAGCAGGCGAGGGCGCCGACGATCTGGTCCACCAGGTTGACGGCGTCGCTGTTGTAGCGGGCGCTGGTGTCGAGGGCGACGAGCCCGAAGAAGGCGGCGAGCAGGAAGACCACGGTGTCGACGACCCAGTCGCGGACGGTGCGGCGCGGCCGGGCGGCCCCGCTCCCGCCCGGTTCGACCAGGTGGGAGGGGAGCAGCCAGCGCTGCCGGTCCGTTCGCGTCATATCCGCAATGTACGCAGCCGGGGCCCGGCGCACCGGTCCGCGCCGCCCGTCCGCTACCGAAGTCGCGCGGGTCGATACTTCGGTCGCGGGGCGGTGGACCGGTGGCCGACGCGGCGGGCCGGGCGGCGCGCCCATGATCGCCGCATGAGGAGATTTCTTGAGGTGACCGGCTTCCTGCTCACCGTCTTCGGGGTCTGCGGTGTGGTGCGGGAGCTGACGGACGGCTGGTTCTCGTTCATGGGCGCGACGCGCTTCCTGACCGAGCACGTGGGGTTCCTGGAAGGCCGCGAGGTCTTCGCGAACATCGTGATCGCCGTGCTCGGGCTGGTCCTGATGATCGTCTCGGAGCGGGCCGAGAAGAGGTCCTGAGCCTGCCTGATCCGAAAGTCAGGGCCTAGGCGCGGGAGGCGGCGTCCAGGTGCTCGGCGAGCCGGCGCTGGGAGCCGCCGCTCGCGGTGAGCCCGGCGCCCAGGGCGGCGAACGGGACGGAGCCGCCGAGCAGGGCCATCAGGAGCGGCCAGTCGCGCTCCTCGGCGCAGCTGCCGTCGTGGGCGTATTCGCTGGTGATCAGGGCGGGGCAGTCGTAGCCGTCGCCGTCCTCGTCGTACGGGGTGACCAGGAGGACGGCGAACCAGGCCCAGAGGAGCCCGGCGACGGCGAGGAGGCCGAGGCCCCACGCCTGGGTGCGGCGGGCGCGGGTGAGCAGCGGCGATTCGGCGGTGGTGGCGGTCGAATTGTTTGGCATGGACAGAACCTATCGGGCGTCCGCGTCGGCGCTCCGGCGACCCCAGGCGGTGCCGGTGAGGACCAGGACCGCGCCCGCGAGGCCGAGGACGCCGGGCCGGTCGCCGGCCAGGGCGATGCCGGCGAGGGCGGCCCACAGCGGCTCGGTGCCGAGCAGCAGGCTGACCCGGGAGGCGGAGGTGCGGCGGACGGCCCACATCTGCACGAAGAAGGCGAAGAGGGTGCAGAAGACGGAGAGGAAGAGCAGGCCGGCCCACTCGCGGGGGCCGAAGTCCAGTGCCGCCGCCCAGGGGGTGGTGCCGCCGCCGGCCGCGGCGAGGGCGGCGAAGACGAGGACGGCGGTGCCGAGCTGGACGGTGGTCAGGGAGAGCGAGTCGGCCGACCGGACCGCCTCGATCCGGGCCATGGCGAGGACGTGCACGGTCCGGGCCACCGCCGCGAGCAGGATCAGCAGGTCGCCGAGGGAGGGGGCGGTGAAGCCCGCGCCCTGGGTGAGCAGGACGACGCCGGCGACGGAGAGCCCGGCGGCGCCGAGGAAGCCGCGGGACGGCCGGATCCGGGTGACGGCGGCCTCGGCGAGCGGGGTGAAGATCATGGTGAGGCTGATGATCAGGCCCGCGTTGGTGGCGGAGGTGTGGACGACCCCGTAGGTCTCAAGGAGGAAGATCCCGGCGAGGATCGCGCCGAGCAGGGCGGCACCGCGCCACTGGGCGCCGGTCAGGGCCCGCAGGCCCTTCCACCCGGCGGCGACCAGGACCGGCACCACCAGCGCGAACCGCAGCACCAGGACGGCGATGACGGTGTGGCCGGTGGTGATGCCCTTGGCCGCGAGGTAGCTGCCGCCCCAGAACACGGCGACGAGCAGCAGCGGAAGGTCGGTGAGCCAGGCGCGGCGCCGGGCGCCGAAGGGGACGGGTCCGGCGTACGGCGAAGCGGACGAAGCGGCCATGTCGGTACGGGTCTCCAACTCTTCGGAAGGGGTGGAGACTTCGGCGGCTCGCACGCGGGACGCTCACCGTACCCGGCGATGCCCGTGGCGACTACACCCTTTTCTCAGGCGTAGCTGCCGTACGTGGGGCGGCCCGCGCGCTCGTACGTGTGGAGGGCGACGCCGGTGCTCGTGACGACGGCCTCGGTGAGCCGGAAGGCGGTCGGCCGAGCCCCCTCGGCGAAGAGGCGGTAGCCGGTGCCGAGGACCACCGGGAAGAGGTGCAGGTGGAGGGTGTCGATGAGGTCGTGGGCGAGCAGCGTGCGGGCGAGTCCGCCGCTGCCGTGCATCTGGATCTCGCCGTCGAGGCGCTCCTTGAGCGCGGCGACCTCCTCGACGACGTCCCCGCGCAGCAGGGTCGTGTGGGCCCAGTCGGCGGAGTCGAGGGTGGTGGTGGCGACGTACTTGGGCAGGGCGTTGAGCTTGCTCGCGACGGGGTCGGCCGGGTCGTCGTGCTTCGGCCAGTACCCCGCGAAGATCTCGTAGGTGCGGCGGCCCAGGAGGAAGGCGGTGGGCCGGGAGAAGATCCCGTCGATGTGCCGGCCGAAGTCCTCGTCGCCGAAGGGCACGGACCAGCCGCCGTGCTCGAAGCCGCCGCTGCGGTCCTCGTCGGGACCGCCGGGGGCCTGGTAGACGCCGTCGAGGGTGAGGAACTGGGTGAGGCTGAGGGTGGCCATGACGGTTGCCTTTCGGTCGGTGGGAACGCTGTCTCCCATCCGTATCGACCCGGCCCGGCGCCGCAACTCATCGGTGCGCGCGGAAGTCGGCGTCCGATGCCCGCCAGCGGCGGCTCCCCGCCCCCGCTTTCCTTGAATCCGCAACCAGTTGGGTGATGTCGAGGAGGCGGGAAATGTCCACGGTGAACACGGTGAACACGATGGACGGGGCGGCGGTCCTGGTGACGGGCGGCAGCCGCGGCATCGGCGCGGCGACGGCGGTCCGGCTCGCCCGGGAGGGCGCCGACGTGGCCTTCACGTACGTACGGGACGAGGCGGCGGCCAAGGAGGTCGCGGCCCGCATCGAGGCGGCCGGCCGGCGGGCGCTGCCGCTGCGCGCGGACGCGGGCGACGCCGGGGCGGTGGCGGGCGTGGTGCACCGGGCGGCGGACGACCTGGGGCGGCTCGACGTCCTGGTGAACAACGTCGGCATCGGCGTCCTCGGCCCGCTGGGCGAGCTGACCCTCGCCGATGTGGACCGGGTGCTCGCGGTGAACGTCCGGGCCACGTTCCTCGCCTCCCAGGCGGCGGCGGAGCGGCTGCCGGACGGCGGCAGGATCGTCACGATCGGCACCTGCATGACCCGGCGCGTGCCGGGCCCCGGCGGCACGCTGTACACCCTGAGCAAGTCCGCCCTGGTGGGCCTGACGCGGGCGCTGGCGCGCGAACTCGGCGGGCGCGGGATCACCGCGAACATCGTCCACCCGGGCCCGGTCGACACCGACCTCAACCCGGCGGACGGCCCGTACGCGGAGGGCCAGGCGGCCATGACGGCCCTGGGCCGCTTCGGCACCCCGGACGAGGTGGCCGCCGCCGTCGCGTACCTGGCGGGCCCGGAAGGCCGCTACGTGACGGGCGCGGAACTGTCGGTGGACGGCGGCCACGCGGCCTGACGGGGGGCGGGGACCTGAGCCTGGCGGGCGAGCCCGGCCTTCACCCGAGGGGCTGAGCCTCGTCCGAGGGGCTGAGCTTCACCCGACGGGCCGGCGAGTGAGCCGAAGGGGCGCGCCGGGGGAACGGGTCCGAGCGCGCGGAGCCTCCCGAGGAACGAGGGAGGCGAGCACGGTCGGGCCCGTGAGCCCGGCACGAAGCGCCCCGGAGGCGAACCGAGCCCAAAAAAAACACAGAGGGCGCACCGGTGCTGTCGGGTCGGTGCGCCCTCCCGGCCGGGCGGGGTGTCGTACCCGCCCGGTCAGGGGCCGGCCGGTGTCGGCCGGCCGGGCCCCCGAGTCGTACGGGCTCCCGGTCAGCCGCCCAGTTCCTGGTGGCGGGCCGTGAGGCGGGACGCGCCCGTCTCGGTGAGGGAGCCGAAGAGGCGGAGGCGGGAGATGCCGCCGTCCGGGTAGATGTCGATCCGCACCCGGGAGCCGACCGCGGGCGTGTCGAGGACGAAGCGGTGGTTGGTGTCGGGCTGGAGCCGGGTCCGGGGCAGGATCTCGGTCCAGTCGTCGGAGCCCTCGGCGGCGACGGAGAGCGCGGCCCAGCCGGCGCTGTTGCCCTTGAGGTACGCGGTGTCGATCTCGACGGCGCGGATCTCGGACTCGGCGGCGAGCGCGTAGCGGATCCAGTCGTTGCCCTTGTCGCGGCGGCGGCGGGTCTCCCAGCCGTCGTCCATCTTGCGGGAGCGGCCCGGCTGGATGGTGTTGGTGGCCGGTGAGTAGAAGCGGTCGGAGGCGTCCTCGACCTGCCCGCCGTTCTCCAGGGCGGCGAGGTCGAAGGTGCCGAGCACGCCCAGCCACGCCGGGTCGGGGGCGACCTCGCCGTACACGCGGAGGCGGGCGATGCCGCCGTCCGGGTGCTGGTTGACGCGGAGGTGGGTGAAGCGCTGCTCGACGTCGACGGCGAAGCCGTTCGCCGCGTGGCCGCCGATGGCGGTGCGCGGGACGAGGGTCGTCCACTTCACGTCGTCGGCGAGCAGGTCCTCGGGCGACGGCGAGCCGGGTACGGAGGCGGCCTCGACGGAGACGGCCTGCGGGTAGTTGCCGCGGAAGTGGGCGGTGTCGACGACGATGCCGCGGATCACGCCGGGCGCGCCGAGCCGGACGAGCGCCCAGTCGTGGTCCTCGGCGGTGGGGTGCGGCTCGGCGGCGGAGACGCCGCGCCGGCGGCGGGTCTCCCAGCCGTCCATGATCTTGCCCTTGTGGCCGAAGTGCTCGGGGTCGAACTCGGCGGCCTCGGGCTTCAGCAGGTTCTCGCGCTCGGCGAAGAACTCGTCGTTGGCGGCGATGACGCCGGCGCCGAGGCGGCGGTCGGCGAGGTCCGCGTACTGGGTGAAGGGGAACTCGGCCGTGCGGTAGTCGGCGTACGGGTCGCCGCCGCCGTACGGGCTGGCGTCGCCGGTGAAGGAAGGTATGCCGGTGCTCACGGGTCAGTTGTTCCTTTCGAGGAGACGGCCGGAGGGCTCGGCCAGGGTGCCGCGGTCGTTGATCTTCTCGCCGCGCAGCCAGGTGGCGGCGACCACGCCGTGGAGGGTCTTGCCGGCGTAGGCGGTGATGCGGTTGCGGTGCTGGAGCTCGACGGGGTCGACGGTGAAGGTGGCGTCGGGGTCGACGACGGCGAAGTCGGCGTCGCGGCCGGCCTCGATGGCGCCCTTGCGGTCCAGGCCGGCGAGGCGGGCCGGGCCGGCGGACATCCAGCGGACCACGTCCTCCAGGGAGTGGCCGCGGCGGCGGGCCTCGGTCCAGATCGCCGGGAGACCGAGCTGGAGCGAGGAGATCCCGCCCCAGGCGGAGGAGAAGTCCGGCGTCTTCAGGTCGGCCGTCGAGGGCGAGTGGTCCGACACGATGCAGTCGATCACCCCGTCCGCCAGTCCCTGCCACAGGGCGTCCTGGTTGACGGCCTCGCGGATCGGCGGGCAGCACTTGAACTCGGTGGCACCGTCGGGGATCTCCTCGGCGGTGAGGGTGAGGAAGTGGGGACAGGACTCCACCGTCACCTTCACCCCCTCCGCCTTGGCGGCGGCGATCAGCGGCAGCGCGTCCGACGACGACAGGTGCAGGACGTGGACGCGGGCGCCCAGCCGCTTGGCCTGGCCGATCAGGTTCGCGATGGCCGTGTTCTCGGCGTCGCGCGGCCGGGAGGCGAGGAAGTCGGCGTACTGCTCGGAGGACTTCTGCGGCGCCGCCGCGAGGTGGTGCGGGTCCTCGGCGTGCACGATCATCAGCCCGTCGAACCCGGCGATCTCCGCCAGCGACCGGGCCAGCTGCTCCTGGTCCAGCTCCGGGAACTCCTCCACGCCGCTGGGCGACAGGAAGCACTTGAAGCCGTAGACGCCGGCGTCGTGCAGCGGTCGCAGGTCCTTGACGTTGTCCGGCAGGGCCCCGCCCCAGAAGCCCACGTCGACGTGGGCCTTCGCCCGGGCGACCTCCTGCTTGACCCGCAGGTTCTCCACCGTGGTCGTCGGCGGCAGCGAGTTCAGCGGCATGTCGACGATCGTCGTGATGCCGCCGGCCGCCGCGGCGCGGGTGGCGGTCCAGAAGCCCTCCCACTCGGTGCGGCCCGGGTCGTTCACATGGACGTGCGAGTCGACCAGGCCCGGCAGGACGACGTGGTCGCCGACGTCCTCCAGCCGCGCGCCGGCCGGCACCTCGGCCTCGTACGGCAGCACCGCCGCGATCGTCCCGCCCGAGACGGCGATGGCCGCCGGCCGCGTGCCCTCCGGGGTGATGACCCGTGTCGAGCGCAGTACCAGGTTGACGTCCACCATGCCCCTTTCCCGTTCCGCTTCCACGAAGCAGAATTTCAACGAACTGTTGAAGGAGTCTGCGGCCGGGAGGAGAAGCCGTCAAGGGCCCGCCCGGTCCGCCCGCACCCCACCGAGCCGCCTTAGACGTTTCCACAAAGTGGAATGCGAATTTCGTACAGTAGAAGGTAGCTCCCCACAGGCGGGGTGGTCCAGATCTCCGCGGCGCAGCCGTCGACAACGGACAAACACCCCGCTGACCGGCCCGGACGCCTGGCCCCGCACACGGTGCCCGGCCCGGCGGACCGGTAGGCTGCTGCCTTGCCCGCCTGCCCCGAAAGGACCGTTGACGTGCCGACGTCCAGCGCCAGCACCACCGACGCCGCCAAGCCCGCCGCGAGCGGCGGCGTCCAGTCCCTCGAGCGCGCCTTCGATCTCCTGGAACGGATGGCCGACGCCGGGGGCGAGGTCGGGCTGAGCGAGCTCTCCGCCAGCAGCGGTCTCCCGCTGCCCACCATCCACCGTCTCATGCGCACGCTGGTCGCCTGCGGCTACGTCCGCCAGCAGCCCAACCGGCGGTACGCCCTCGGCCCCCGCCTGATCCGCCTCGGCGAGTCGGCCTCCCGCCTCCTCGGCACCTGGGCCCGCCCCTACCTGGCACGGCTGGTCGAGGAGACCGGCGAGACGGCGAACATGGCGCTCCTCGACGGCGACGAGATCGTGTACGTCGCCCAGGTGCCGTCCAAGCACTCCATGCGCATGTTCACCGAGGTCGGCCGCCGGGTGCTGCCGCACTCCACCGGCGTCGGCAAGGCGCTGCTCGCGCACACCCCGGACGACGAGGTGCGCGCCCTGCTCTCCCGCACCGGGATGCCGGCCGCCACCGAGAAGACCATCACCACGCCGGACGGCTTCCTCGCGGCGCTCGCGGCGGTCCGCGACACCGGGTACGCGGTGGACGACAACGAGCAGGAGATAGGAGTCCGCTGCCTCGCGGTCTCCGTCCCCGACTCCCCCACCGCGGCGGCGATCTCCATCTCCGGCCCGGCGGGCCGGGTCACGGAGGCGGCCACGGAGAGGATCGTCCCGATCCTCCAGCAGGTCGCCCGCGAGCTCTCCACGGCCCTCGCCAACACCGCCGGCAACGGCCAGGCGTAGCACCCGCGCCCCCGAGCACGCCGCAGCCCCCGGCCGGGGGTGCGGGGCGGGGGGGGGGGGGGCGCGCGGGGGCGGCCCCCGCGGGGGCCCGCGCAGCGCGGGGCGGGGGCGCCCCGGGAAGGCGCCGGGCCCCCGGGGGGCGGGGGGGGGCCCACCCCGGGCCCGGGGGGCCCCGCCGGGGCGCGGGGGGGCCGGGGGGCGGGGCGGGGGGGCGGCCGGCGACCGCTCGGCGCGGCCCGCCGAGGAGCCCGGCGACGCGCGCGTCGGGCGCGCCGCTTCAGGCGGCCGGCACGGCGTCGGCCGTCAGGCGTCCGTCCTCGACCGTCACCAGCCGGTCCGCCGCCGCGAGGTGGGAGCGGTCGTGGGTGACGAGGACGGTCGCCGTCCCGCGGTCCCGGGTCAGCGAGGCGAGGAGCTCGACGACCGCCGCGCCCCGCTCGTGGTCCAGCGCGCTCGTCGGCTCGTCGACGAGGAGGACCGACGGCTCGTTCATCAGCGCCCGCGCGATGTTGACCCGCTGGCGCTGGCCGCCGGAGAGCTGGTGCGGACGGCGGCCGGCCCGGTCCGCGAGGCCGACCGCGTCGAGGAGGTCCATGGCCCGGTCCCGTACCGACTTCGGCGGACGCCCGGACAGGTGGGCCATCACCTGGAGCTGTTCGGCCGCCGTCAGCGAGGGCAGCAGGTTCGGCTGCTGGAAGACGATCCCGATGGACGTCCGGCGCAGCGCCGCCCGGCCCGCCGCGTCGAGCCCGGCCGTGTCCGTGCCCGCCACGACGACCCGGCCCCGGTCGGGGGTGACGAGCGTCGCGGCGACGGCGAGCAGGCTGGACTTGCCGGAGCCGGAGGGGCCGACGACGGCGGTGAGCCGGCCCGGCGGGACGGTGAGGGAGACCTCGTCGAGGGCGGTCAGCCGCCCGTCCCCGTCCGGGTAGGTGAGGGTGACGGCATCGAGTTCGAGGCTCATCGGACGCTCCCGAGCGCGGTGAGGGGATCGACGGCGGTGATCCGCCGGATGGACAGGGCGGAGCCGATCGCGCCGAGCACGATGATGACGGCGGCCGGCCCGAGGACGGTGAGCGGCGAGAGGACGAAGGGCACGTCGCCGCCGCTGACGAGGGCGCCGATGCCGAGCGCGAGGCCGGTGCCCAGCAGCGTCCCCGCCACCAGCATCAGCACCGCCTGCCCGAGCGCGTCCCGCAGCAGATAGGGCGTGGAGGCGCCGAGCGCCTTGAGGACGGCGACGTCACCGCTGCGCTGGATGGTCCAGACGGTGAAGAAGGCCCCTATGACGAGCGCGGAGATCACGAAGAGGAAGCCGCGCATCAGCTGCAGGGAGCCGTTCTCGGCCTGGTAGGACCCTATGGCGGTGAGGGCGTCGTCGACGGTCCGCGCCTCGGTGCCGACGGCGGCGTCGCCGGCGGCCCAGTCGGCGCCGTCGCCGCGCAGGGCGATCACCGTCGCCTGCTCCTCCGTCGTCGTGCCGCTGTGGCCGAGCTGCTGCCAGTCGTCGAGCGCGGTCCACACGACGGGCGTGTGGCTGTACGAGGCGTCACCGGCGACGGCGGCGACGGTGACCTCCAGCGGGCCGAGCCGGACCGTGTCCCCGGCGCGCGCGTCCAGCTCCTCGGCCGCCGACTCGGACAGGACGGCCCTGCCCGGGGCGACGGCACCGGGCGCGAGGCCGTCGCCCGGCTCCGTACCGAAGGCGGAGACGGCGGCGGTCCGCTCGCCGGCGGCCGCGTTGACGGTGCGGATGCCCAGCGGCGCCGCCGCGGTCACCCCGGGCCGCTCCTCCCACGCGGTCCACTGCCGCTCCGTCACCGTGGAGTTGGTGAACGAGACCGACTGTCCGGCGGGCGGCGCCGCGAACGCGATCCGGTCGGCGGGCAGGCCGGTGACCGCGGAGACGTTCTCCCGCGCGAGTCCGGCCGTCAGCCCGGAAAGGAGCCCCACGAGCAGGGTGATCAGCACGATCACCGTGCCCATGAGGGCGAACCGCCCCTTGGCGAATCTCAGGTCTCTCCATGCCACGAACATGGGGCCAAGCCTGGCCGCCGCGACCCCCCGCGGACATCGCGCCACGGATGGCTCCGTTTTCAAACTTTCGATTGACCCACCACCCCCACCCCCCTTCTACGCTGGTGAGGTCATGGAACCCTGCTCCTCCCTCCCACCCGCCCGGCGCACCCTCACCCCCGCCCTCCGCGCCCTGCGCCTCTGCCTCCACCTCCTCATGGCGGGGCTGCTGGTGCTGGCGGCGGTCCGCGCCCACTCCACGGCCGGGACCGTCCTCGCGGTGCTGACCGGCGCGGTGTACGCGGCCGGGGCCTGGCTCCCCTCCGTGCGGCGGTCGCAGCGGGCCGCGGCCGGCTGGCTCGCGGTCCTGGCGCTCGCCTGGCTGGCGCTGCTGTGGGCGACGCCGGAGGCGCTGTGGCTGGCCTTCCCGCTGTACTTCCTCCAGCTGCACCTGCTGCCCACCCGCTGGTCGCTGCCGGCGGTCGCGCTGACGGCGGGCGCGGCGATCCTCTCGTACGTCGGGCACGGCGCCGCGCTGAACCCGGGGGTCTTCATCGGCCCGCTGCTCGGCGCCGCCGTGGCCGTGGCGACCGTCCTCGGCTACCAGGCGCTGTACCGGGAGAGCGAGCGGCGGCGGCAGCTGATCGAGGAGCTGATCGCCACCCGGGCCGAGCTGGCGGCGGCCGAGCGGCACGCGGGGACGCTGGCCGAGCGGGAGCGGCTGGCCCGGGAGATCCACGACACGCTCGCGCAGGGGCTCTCCTCGATCCAGCTGCTGCTGCGGGCGGCCGAGCGGGCGCTGCCGGCGGGTTCGCCGGCGGCCGGGCACATCGACCGGGCGCGGCAGGCCGCGCAGGACAATCTGGCGGAGGCGCGCCGGTTCGTGCGGGCGCTGACGCCGCCGGATCTGGAGCACGGTTCGCTGGCGGCGGCGCTGGAGCGGCTGTGCGAGCCGGGCGCGGGGCCGCGGGTGCGGTTCTCGGTGAGCGGGACGCCGGTGGAGCTGCCGACGCCGTACGAGGTGGCGCTGCTGCGGATCGCGCAGTCGGCGCTGGGGAACACGGTGCGGCACGCGTCGGCCTCGCGGGCGGAGATCACCTTGTCGTTCATGGACGCGTCGGTGACCCTGGACGTGGTCGACGACGGCCGGGGCTTCGACCCCGCCTCCGTCCACCCGTCCTCGGACGGCGGTTTCGGGCTGCCGGCGATGCGCTCGCGGGCGGAGTCGCTGGGCGGCACGTTCACCGTCGAGTCGGCGCCCGGCCAGGGCACCGCCGTCGCCGTCTCCCTCCCCCTCCCCGCTGGAGCGTGAAGCATGACGATCCGACTCCTGCTCGCCGACGACCACCCGGTGGTACGGGCGGGGCTGCGCGCGGTCCTGGACACGGAGCCCGGCTTCACCGTGGTCGGCGAGGCGGCGACGGCGGAGCGCGCGGTGGAGCTGGCGGCGGCCGGGGGCGTGGACGTGGTCCTGATGGACCTCCAGTTCGGCGCGGGGATGCACGGTTCGGAGGCGACGGCGGCGATCACCGCCGTACCGGGCGGGCCGCGGGTGCTGGTGCTGACGACGTACGACACGGACGCGGACATCCTGGCGGCGGTGGAGGCCGGGGCGTCGGGCTATCTGCTGAAGGACGCGCCGCCGGAGGAGCTGGCGGCGGCGGTGCGGACGGCGGCGGCCGGCCAGTCGGCGCTCGCCCCGGCGGTGGCGCACCGGCTGATGGACCGGATGCGGACCCCGGCGGAGGCGCTGACCAAGCGGGAGCTGGAGGTGCTCCAGCTGGTCGGCGAGGGCCTGTCGAACCAGCAGATCAGCAAGGTGCTCTTCCTCAGCCAGGCGACGGTGAAGTCCCATCTGGTGCACGTCTTCGCCAAGCTGGGCGTGGACTCGCGGACGGCCGCGGTGGCGGCGGCCCGCGAGCGGCGGCTGTTTCCGCGCGAGGCGGGTGCTTGGGGCCGGGCCGGGTCAGTGGGGGGGGGGGGGGGGGGGCCGGGGGGGGGCGGCGAG
>NZ_JBHYKM010000057.1:37580-42556 GCF_042741435.1 Streptomyces sp. NPDC058955
CCTCTCACTATACCCCCTCGGCGGTCGTTGTCTCGCGCCCCGCGGGCGGGGCCGGCCGGGTGTGGCGGCGGCTGATCCGGCGCTAGGCGTGTCCTTCGGACCGGACCGGATCAGTGGCCGGGGGGCTGGGGCGGCAGGGCGGGGCCGAAGAGCTCGACGGCGTGGCGCACGCCCGCCAGGGCCTCGGCGAGGGCGCTGACGGAGCCGAGCGAGCCGGCCACGAGGAGCAGGCTGCGGCGCAGCCGCCACACCTCGGGGGCGCCGCTCACCGCCATCGCGTCGAGCGCCGCCAGTTCGTCCTCGGCGATCTCACGGTCGGCGAACTCCACCCGGTGTCCGGCCAGTTCGCGCCGGAGGCGGGCCACGGCGGACCGCAGTCCGGCCACCCTCGGGTCCACTGTCTCGCCGGTCACTGGCCTCTGCTCCACGCTCCGCAACACGGTCCCCCACTCCGAGACGTCCGCTCCGACTGGCTCCGGGCGGTGGTCGGGCGCCCTGAGTGGGGGTCAGTCAACACCTCGGCCGCCCGGCGGGGAAGAGGCCGGGCGCCGCATTCATGCGACCGTGTCATTCCGTGTCATGAGGTAAGCAGTCCCCATGACGAAGACTGTCTCTCCCTCTCCTTCCTCCCCTTCCTCCCAGCCGCTCGTCGCGGGTCTGCTGCTGGCCGCCGGCGGCGGGCGGCGGCTCGGCGGGCGGCCGAAGGCGCTGCTGCCGTACCGGGGCCGTCCGCTGGTCGAGCACGCGGTGCGGGTGCTGCGCGAGGGCGGCTGCGCGGTGGTGCACGTGGTGCTGGGCGCGTCGGCGGAGCTCGTCCGGGAGCGGGCCGAGCTGCCGGGGTGCGTACTGGTGGAGAACCCGGGGTGGGCGGAGGGCATGGGTTCGTCGCTGCGGGTCGGGCTGGCCTCGCTGGCGGCGGATCCGCGCGGGGTGGACGCGGCCCTGGTGTCGCTGGTGGACCAGCCGGGGATCGGCGCGGCGGCGGTGGCCCGGGTGCGGGCCGCGTACGGGGCGCGGGACGCGCTGGCGGCGGCCTCGTACGACGGGGAGCGGGGGCATCCGGTGCTGTTCGGCGCGGACCGGTGGGCGGGGATCGCGGCGGGCGCGGAGGGCGACCGGGGGGCGCGGGACTATCTGGCGGCGCACCGGGAGGCGGTGACGCTGGTGGACTGTTCGGACGTCGCGGAGCCCTTCGACATCGACACCGAGGGGGACCTGCACCGGCTGGAGGGGTGAGGCGCGCCGGGTGCGGGCACCTGGAGTGAGGGGGCTGGCACCCGGAGCCACGTTCTGTCGACCCGAAGAATCTCGACATCAACAAACGATTGAACTTCCACCATGAGGAAACTAATATCCACTGCATAGAAGCGCCTGATCCCCTGTGACGGCGCTCGCGGCCGTATCTCGGCACCCGCGGCACTCCGTGCCGTCCGTGACGCCCGGCGGCCGCCAGGTACCGCACGCGTAGTCCGCTGAAGGAAGTGACAGGTCATGTCCGCACCAGCGCCGTCCCCCCTGGTCGTCGTCGACGCCGAGCCCCTGCCGCGCCAGGAGGAGGTGCTGACGGAGGCGGCCCTCGCCTTCGTCGCCGAGCTCCACCGCCGGTTCACCCCGCGCCGGGACGAGCTGCTCGCGCGCCGCGCCGAGCGCCGCGCCGAGATCGCCCGCACCTCGACCCTCGACTTCCTGCCGGAGACCGCGGCGATCCGCGCCGACGACTCCTGGAAGGTCGCGCCGGCCCCGGCGGCCCTGAACGACCGCCGTGTCGAGATCACCGGCCCGACCGACCGCAAGATGACGATCAACGCGCTCAACTCCGGCGCGAAGGTGTGGCTCGCGGACTTCGAGGACGCCTCGGCGCCCACCTGGGAGAACGTGGTCCTCGGCCAGGTCAACCTGATCGACGCCTACACCCGGAACATCGACTTCACCGACGCCCGCACCGGCAAGTCGTACGCCCTCAAGCCCGCCGAGGAGCTCGCCACGGTCGTCATGCGGCCGCGCGGCTGGCACCTGGAGGAGCGTCACCTCGCCTTCGAGGGACGGTCCGTTCCCGGCGCGCTCGTCGACTTCGGCCTGTACTTCTTCCACAACGCGCAGCGCCTGATCGACCTCGGCAAGGGCCCGTACTTCTACCTGCCGAAGACCGAGTCGCACCTGGAGGCCCGCCTCTGGAACGACATCTTCGTCTTCGCCCAGGACTACGTCGGCATCCCGCAGGGCACCGTCCGCGCCACGGTCCTCATCGAGACCATCACGGCCGCGTACGAGATGGAGGAGATCCTCTACGAGCTCCGCGACCACGCCGCCGGCCTCAACGCGGGCCGCTGGGACTACCTCTTCTCCATCGTCAAGAACTTCCGTGACGGCGGGCAGAAGTTCGTCCTGCCGGACCGCAACGCGGTCACGATGACGGCCCCGTTCATGCGCGCGTACACCGAACTCCTGGTCCGCACCTGCCACAAGCGCGGCGCGCACGCGATCGGCGGCATGGCGGCCTTCATCCCGTCCCGCAAGGACGCCGAGGTCAACAAGGTCGCCTTCGAGAAGGTCAAGGCCGACAAGGACCGCGAGGCCGGCGACGGCTTCGACGGCTCCTGGGTCGCCCACCCCGACCTCGTGCCGATCGCCATGGCCTCCTTCGACGCCGTCCTCGGCGACAGGCCGAACCAGAAGGACCGCCTGCGCGAGGACGTCTCGGTGGCCCCCGGCGACCTCATCGCCATCGACTCGCTCGACGCCAAGCCCACCTACGACGGCCTGCGCAACGCGGCCCAGGTCGGCATCCGCTACATCGAGGCGTGGCTGCGCGGCCTCGGCGCCGTCGCCATCTTCAACCTGATGGAGGACGCGGCCACCGCCGAGATCTCCCGCTCGCAGATCTGGCAGTGGATCAACGCGGGCGTCGTGTTCGAGAACGGCGAGAAGGCGACCCCGGAGCTGGCCCGCAAGGTCGCCGCCGAGGAGCTGGCCGCCATCCGCGCCGAGATCGGCGAGGAGGCGTTCGCCGCCGGCAAGTGGCAGCAGGCCCACGACCTCCTCCTGCACGTCTCCCTCGACGCCGACTACGCGGACTTCCTCACCCTCCCCGCGTACGAGCAGCTCGTCGGCTGATCTCCGACGCACCCCCGTACAGGGCCCGGCCCCCGGTGAACGCACAGCTCCGGGGCCCGGGCCCTGGCGCGTCACAGGGGACGTGACGCAACCGAGATATGCAGCTACCTAGCGGTAATAAGCCGGCGCGTGCGAGATTCCGCCATGCCACCGGCCGGCGGCTGTCCCCCACGTCACTGCGTACCGCAGGAGCACACAGCCATGCTCTCGACCCCCCACCGCGCGCTGCGCGCACTCCTGGCCCTGTGTACCGCCGCCGGACTGGCCACGGCCGCCGCTCCGGCCGCCCACGCCGCCGCCGGCAGCGGCCCCACCGCCGTCGTCGCCATGGGCGACAGCTACGTCTCCGGCGAGGCCGGCCGCTGGCTCGGCAACAGCCTCACGAACTCCGGCAGCCGCGACGGCACCGACCGGGCCTGGACCGGCAGCGGCTACGACCCGTCGCGGGTGTACGGCTCCACCGCCGGCGGCTGCCACCGCTCGGACGTCTCCGAGGTCAGGAGCGCCGGACCGATCGCGAGCACCCTGATCAACCTGGCCTGCTCCGGGGCCACCACCGAGAACGTCTTCCGCGCCGCGCAGGGCGGCCGGGCGTACAAGGGCGAGGCCCCGCAGGCCGACCAGCTGGCCGCCGTCGCCGCCTCGCACGACGTGGAGCTGATCGCCCTGTCGATCGGGGGCAACGACCTCGGCTTCGCCGACATCATCACCACCTGCGCCACCGACTACATCGTCTGGTACTCGTACTGCCACGACGACCAGCAGGCCGAGGTCGACGCCAGGATCGACGGCGTGATGGCCGACGTCGGCAAGGCGGTCGACGAGATCCGGGCCGTGATGACCGGCGCGGGGTACGCGGCCTCCGACTACCGGATCGTGCTCCAGTCGTACCCGTCGCCGATCCCCCGCGCCGCCGAGAACCGCTACGCGGAGAGCGGCTGGTCCCGGACGAACACCGGCGGCTGCCCGTTCTGGAACAAGGACTCCGACTGGGCGCGGGACTCCCTCGTCCCTCAGCTCGCGAACCGGCTGCGGCAGGTGGCGGTCGCGAAGGGCGCGCAGTTCCTCGACCTGCGGGACACGCTCCAGGGCCGGGAGGTGTGCGCGAAGGCGAGCCGTCAGGTGACGGCGGCGCTGCCGCCGTCGGGGGCGGCGAGCGAGTGGGCGCGGTGGATCGACAGCCAGTCCACCCAGGGCCTCGTCCAGGAGTCCATGCACCCCAACGCGTACGGTCAGCAGGCCCTCGGGCGCTGCCTCGCGCTGATCCACGCCGTCCCGTCGGGCCACCGGGCCTGCCGGAACACGGCGGGCGCCGGGCCGTCGGGGATGTACCTCACGGCGGGCTGACGCACCTCACGGCAGGCTGATGCCGAGCGGGCCGAGGGCCCGCTCGGTGCCGTGCCGGTCGGCCTCGGCCATCGCCCCGACCAGGGCGGCCGAGCCGCCCGGCCAGTCGGCCGCCGCCGCGTCGAAGGCGGCCCGCCGGGACTCCAGCGGCCCCTTCTTGGCGGGCAGCCGGTCGAGGACGCGCAGGGCCCGGGCCGACACCGGCACCTGGACCGGGTCGGCGTCCTCGCCGCGCGTCCGGAGCGCGTCCAGGGCGTAGGCGCCGATCACCGGGTCGCGCAGCGCGCCGCGCAGGGCGCCGGGCGGGGCGGAGGCCGTGTCGAGGAGCCCGAACAGGGCGCGGACGGCGGCCCCTTCGGAGGCATGGGCGTGGACGGCGCCGAGCGCGGCCAGCAGCTCCGACCAGGCTTCGGCGGTCTCCCCGCGCGAGGTGCGCCCCTCGGCGCTCACGCGCGCGGCCCCCCGGGTGGGGCACAGGGCCGCCGCGCGCCCCCACGCCCTCGGGGGCCCCGCGG
>NZ_JBHYKM010000057.1:42566-47576 GCF_042741435.1 Streptomyces sp. NPDC058955
CGTGCAGCCAGTCGGCGAGCACGCGCGCGGCAGCCGGGTGCGGCCACTGCGCGGCGGCGGCCACCAGCTCCTTCGCGGACCAGGCGGCGGCCTCGGCGGCGGTGGGCGCGGCGATCCGGCGCACCCGGAGGAGGTAGCGGACGGTGGCGGCGCCGCGCGGGGTCAGTCCGAAGGCGTCCCCGGCGCGCAGGACGAGGCCGGTGGCGGCGAGCCGGTCGGCGACGGCGGCGAGGTCGCGGGCGGGGCCCTCCAGCCGGGCCCGGTCGTCCTCGGTGATCCCGGTGGAGCCGAGCAGCCGGACGAGTTCGGGCACGGGCGGGGTGACGTAGGCGCCGGTGACGCCCTCGGGGACCGCGACGGGCACGTCCTCCAGGGCCGGGTCGACGGTCCAGTCCTCGTACTCGGCGGCGCGCCGGGCGATCGAGTCGGCGGCGCAGCCGCGCTGGTAGAGCGCGTAGAGCAGGTGCGGCGCCTCGCCGCCGTAGGGCTCGTACTCCTCCTCGGCGAGTTCCTCGACGGCGGCGAGCAGCGCGTCGGCGTCCCGCTCGGTGTCGGCGCCCGGGCCGTCGGCGGCGGGCGGCGGGACGGCGACGGAGGGGTCGCCGTAGTAGTCCATGTGCTCGTCGAGGAGGGCGTCGGCGAGGACGAGGTGGGGGAAGTCGTCGGGGCCCGGCGCGAAGCGGGCGTAGGGGCCGGCGAGCTCGTCGGCGAGGCCGGCGGCGGTCCAGCGGTCGAGGAGCGCGGTGGTGACGCGGCCGATGCCTGCGGCGACGGCGTGGTCGGTGAGGAGCGGGCCGGCGGCGGGCGGCTGCTCGGCGTCGCGGACGTAGGCGCGGGCGACGGCCTCGGCGAGCACGGTCTCGGCGAGCGCGGTCCGCCCCATGAGGTCGGCGCGGAGCACCCCGTCGGGCAGCGGTGCGCCGTCGAGGGCGCCGATCCGCCGCCGCACGTCGTCGGCGTCGGCGAGGTCGGCGCCGACGGTCCGCAGCAGCGAGGCGTACCACCGGTGCCAGGTGAGGTTGCCGGGGTCGGTCATGGCCCGTTCGAAGTCGGGCCCGGCCTCCGCGACGACGGCGGCGACGCGCTGCCGCAGCTCGCCGTCGAAGCATCCTGCGAGGGCGCCGACGACGGCCGGGTAGGCCGGGAGGTCGCCGGGCGGGGCGTAGACGAAGGCCGGCAGGTCCTCCACGAGCAGCTGCCGCACGAGCCGCGGATCCGGCTCGGGCATCCCGGCGGCCCGGTCGGCGCCGCGCAGCGCGAGCAGCCCGAGCACGGCTTCGGCGGCCCGCGCGAAGGCGGGGTCGCGGCGCTCCGGCCTGCCGTCGAGGAGCGCCAGGAACTGGTCCAGCCCGGTATTGGTGAGAACGGTCTCGGCCACGGTTCCAGGGTAGTTCGGGGGCGCCGGGAACGGCCTGAGGGACACCCCCGGCGGGATCAGCGGACGACGACGGTCCGGGGGGCGGAGAAGTCGCCCCAGGTGCCGTCGGGGAGGCGGGCGCGGAGGGTGAGGGTGAGGGTGGTGCCGGGGCGGGCCTGGGCCGGGAAGGTGTAGGTGGCGCGGCCGGCGGGCGGGGTGGTGCCCCAGACGACGGTGGTGGCGAAGCGGCCGTCGATGTGGAGTTCGTGGTGGGTGACGGGGGCTCCGGTGTCGGGCGGGGTCCAGGTGAGGGTGATCTCGCCGTGGGCGGAGGCGGCGGCGAGGGCGCGGGGGGAGGTGTTGGGGGGCGCGCCGGGGGCGGAGGGGGTGGTGAGGTCGGCGGGGGCGGTGTCCGGGGAGGAGTTCTCGGCGGCGTCGCGGGCGCGGAGGGTGAAGGAGTAGGCGGTGCCGGGGCGCAGTCCGGTGACGCGGGCGGTGGTGGCGGTGCCGGGGGCGGTGTGGACGCGGACGCCGGCCTGGTGGACATCGTAGGCGGTGACGCGGGTGTCGTCGCGGGAGGGGGTCCAGGTGAGGACGGCGGCGTCGGGGCCTGCGGGAGTGGCGCGGAGGGTGCCGGGGGCGGTGGGGGGTTCGCGGTCCTCGGCGGTGGCGCGGAGAGTGGTGGCGGGGACGGCGGGGGTGGTGGGCGAGGTGTTGCCGGCGGCGTCGCGGGCGCGGACGGCGAAGGTGTGGCGGGTGCCGGGGGCGAGGCCGGTGACGTCGGTCATGAGGGTGGTGGCGGGGAGTTCCTTGACCGGGCTGCCGTCCTGGAGGACCTGGTAGCCGGTGACGGCCCGGTCGTCGGTGGCGGCCTCCCACATGACGTGCACGGTGGTGGCGCTGCCGGAGGTGGCGGTGAGGCCGGTGGGGGGTGTGGGCGGGGTGGTGTCCGGCGGCGCCCCGGCGGAGCAGGCGGTGAGGAGCGCCGCACTTGTCAACAGGCTTGCGGCGAGGGGGCGTTGCACGGGCCGGCCTCCGTCCGTCGGAAAGGTCCAGACCTATATCGCATGCGGAGGGAGGGGTTCGCAAGAGGGCGTCGGGGAGGTTCCGGCGGGGCGGGGCGGGGGCGTTGTCAGTGGGGTGCGCTTCACTGGAGTCGTTACTCTCCGTAGTCGATTCTTGGGGGGATCATGACGGACCGTTCGCTGTACGTGTCGCCGGCCGGGGTGCGGCGGCGCGGCTGGACCGACGCGATGGTGCGGGAGCTGCTGGGGCTGCCGGACGTGCAGGGGCGCGACCCTCGGCGGTACGCGCCGCGGCCGGTGCGGCTGTATCTGCTGGCGCGGGTGGAGGCGGTGGAGCGGACGCCGGAGTTCGCGGCGGCGTCCACGGCGCTCGTGGAGGCGCGCCGGAGCGCCGCGGTGGGGGTGCTGGCCGGGACGCGGCGGGCGGCCGTGCTCGCGGCGATCCGGGCCGAGCCGATCGAGGTGCCGCGGCTGCCGGCGGCCGAGCTGGAGCGGCGGGCGGTCCGCCACCGGCACCTGCTGACCGCCCGTGCCCCGGCCGGCCGGGGCGGCCCGGCGCCGGCCGGCTCGCTCGTCCGGTGGCAGGTGGGCTATCTGCGGCAGGCGCTGGGCCGGTACGAGACGCTGCTCGACGGGCTGTACGGCGACACCGGCCGCCGCGAGGCCGAACGGCTGCTGCGGCGCAGGCTGTACGAGGCGATCGCCGCCGCGTATCCGGCGCTGGCCGGGGAGTGCGCCCGGCGGATCGCGCTGGAGTCGGCGTGAGGACGGCGGGTGCGCCGCCGCCCCGGACCCCGCGGGGGGCGCGGGGTCCGGGGCGGGCGGGATCGCCGCTCGGGCGGGTCCTAGTGGGCGTGGAGCGTCTTGGCGCGGGTCTCGGAGATCTCCTCGCCCGGCTCCATCGGCGCCGTCACCTCGTCGTCGTCCCGGCGCCCGCCGAAGTGGTTGAAGACCACGTTGAGCAGGACGGCCGCGACACAGCCGGTGGAGATGCCGGAGTCCAGGATGATCTGCGCGGTCTCCGGGAAGGCGTGGTAGAAGTCCGGCTTCGTGATCGGGATGATGCCGACCGCCAGCGAGACGGCGACGATGAGGACGTTGTTGTCCTTCTCCAGGCCGGCCTTCACCAGGGTCTGGATGCCGCTGGCGGCCACCGAGCCGAAGAGGACGACGCCCGCGCCGCCGAGCACCGGGCGGGGCACGACCGAGATCAGCGAGGCCATCACCGGCGACAGGCCCATCAGGACGAGCAGACCGCCGCCGCAGGCGACGACGAAGCGGCTGCGGATCCGGGTCATGGCGACCAGGCCGACGTTCTGCGCGAAGGCGCTGCACATGAAGCCGTTGAAGAGCGGGCTGATCGCCGAGCCGAGGGTGTCGGCGCGCAGACCGGCGGCGATGGTCTTCTCGTCGGCGGGCCGTTCGACGATCTCGCCGAGGGCCAGCATGTCGGCGGTGGACTCGGTCATCGAGACCAGCATGACGACGCACATGGAGACGATCGCGGCGAGGGCGAACTGCGGGGCGCCGAAGTGGAAGGGGCTCGGGAAGCCGACGATGTCCGCCTCGGTCACCGGGGTGAAGTCGGTGACGCCGAAGGGTATGGCGATCAGGGTGCCGAGGACGAGGCCGACGAGCACCGCGATCTGCTTGAGGAATCCGCGGGTGAAGCGGCGCAGCAGCAGGACGATGGCGAGGGTGACGGCGGCCAGGGCGAGGAACCTGCCCGAACCGTAGTCCTCCGCCGCCGGGTTGGGGCCCTGGGCCCAGCCGAAGGCGACCGGCAGCAGCGAGATGCCGATCAGGGTGATGACGGTGCCGGTGACGACCGGCGGGAAGAACCGCACCAGCCGGGAGAACCAGGGCGCGGCCAGGAAGCCGAGCAGTCCGGCGACGATGATCGCGCCGAAGATGACGGGCAGCGCGTCGGCCTTGTTCTCCGTCGTGTCGACGATGGCGAGCATCGGGGCGACGCCGGCGAAGGTGACGCCGTTGACGAAGGGGAGCTTGGCGCCGATCTTCCAGACGCCGAGGGTCTGGAGGAAGGTCGCGAGGCCGGCCGTGAAGAGGCTGGCGCCGGTCAGGAAGGTGAGTTCGGTGCCGGAGAGGCCGACGGCCGCTCCGACGATCAGCGGCGGGGCCACCACGCCCGCGTACATGGCGGCCACGTGCTGGAGGCCGCTGGTGAACATCTTCAGTGGGGGCAGGGTCTCGTCGACCGGATGCTTGGTCCGGTCTTCCGGGGCGGTGCCTGCGTCTTGTGCATTGCGAACCTGGGGCTCGTCGGCCACGGCGGTTCCTCCGGTCGGGTACACGTCGGCGGTGACGCGGGTGTCAGGGAGGTGGTGCGATGCGGTGCGAAGTGCAGGAGGTGCGGCTCGGTGCGGGGTGGTGCGGAGCGCCGGAGGAAGGGGTGCGGCGCGGGGACGGGGCGCCCGGTGGGGGTGCGGGCACGGGTCGCCGTCCCGGGGGGCGCCGTACGACTGGTGCGTACGGCGCCGCCCGGTCGGGCTGGGGGGGGGCCCCCCCCGGGGCCCCGCGCCGCGCGGGGGGGGGCGGGGGCGCCGCCGCCCCCCCCCGCGGGGGGGGCGGCCGGGGCCGCGGGCGGCGGCGCGGGCGCGGCCGCGC
>NZ_JBHYKM010000058.1:0-47132 GCF_042741435.1 Streptomyces sp. NPDC058955
GCGGTCAGCGGGCCGGGGGCTCCCGGTGCGGGTGCGCCGCCGCGCGGGCGGGTGCGGGCTCCGGGGCCGGCGCGGGGGCCGGTTCGGACGGGGGCTCGGCGGCGCGGCGGCCGCGGGCGGCCTCGGCGCGCAGCAGGGCCTGGAGGACGGCGTACGGGTCGGACGACGGCATGGCGGTGCTCCTCGCGGGTGCGGGGGTGCCGGGACGGGGCGGACGCGGGTGCGCCGGTGCCGGGTGCGGCCGGGGAGCGCAGCCTCGGCGGGCCCCGGTTCGGAGGTCTCGCCGGCCGGGTCCGGGGCGGCGGGCGCGCCGGCCGGCCGGGGTTCGGCGGCGGCCCCGGCGCCCTCGCCGGTCGGGGCTCCCAGGGCGGTGACGACGAGGAGCAGTCCGCAGACCAGGAGCAGGAGCCGCCGGACGCGCGCCGGGCGGCCCGCCGGAGGGGCGGGCGCGGGGTGCGGCGCGGGTGCGGGGCTCACGGTTATCCGTACTGCCCCGCCGGGCGGGCGGCCCCTCGGCCCGGAGGGGAGATCCGCTCTCCTGGACCAGCCCGCCGGTCAGGGGGTGCCGGCGGCGGCGCGCTTGCGGGCGGCCATCCAGGCGTAGACGAGGACGCCGGCGAAGAGGAAGAGGACGCCCTGGTAGACGGCGGCGTAGCCGGATCCGGCGACCAGCCAGAGGGAGAAGCCGAAGGCGGCGAGGGCGAGGACGGTGTCGCGGACCAGCCGGGACCGCTGGACCCGGTCCGCCCGGCCGGAGAGCAGGAAGTAGAGCTGGGCGGCGGCGGAGAGCAGGTAGGGGACGGTGGCGGTGAAGGTGGTGACGAGGACCAGGATCTCGAAGACGCCGCTCGGTCCGGCCGTGTAGTTGTACACGGTCAGCAGCGAGGCGAGGACGACGGTCACCACGACGCCGACGGTGGGCACGCCGCGCCGCTTCACGGTGAAGACCTGCGGGAAGAGGCCGTCGCGGGCGGCGGCGTACGGGGTCTGGGCGCTGAGCAGGGTCCAGCCGTTGAGGGCGCCGACCATGGAGACCAGGGCCATGCAGGCGACGGCGACGCCGCCCCAGGAGCCGCCGAACATCAGGTTGACGGAGTCGGCGAAGGGGGCGCAGGAGGAGACCAGCGCGTCGTGCGGGACGGTGCCGAGGACGGAGACCATGGTGAGCAGGTAGAGCCCGGCGGCGGCGAGGGTGCCGAGGACGGTGGCGCGGCCGACGTTGCGGCGCGGGTCGCGGACCTCGCCGGCGCTGACGGCGGCGGACTCGACGCCGAGGTAGCTGAAGAGCAGGATCGCGGCGGAGGCGGAGACCGCGCCGAGGGCGCTCTCGTCGCCGGCCCGGAAGGGGCCGAGGTTGGCGCTGTCGAAGAAGAAGAACCCGCCGACGGCGACCAGCAGCAGCGGGACGAACTTGAGCACGGTGGCGACGAGCTGGACGGCGCCGACGTACCGGGTGCCGGCGAGGTTGGCGAGCGCGGGCAGCCACTGGAGGAGCAGGGCGGCGGCGATGGTGGCGGCGGTGGACTCGTGGACGGGCACGAGGACGTCGAGGTAGCCGACGGCGGCGACGGCGAGGGCGGCGTTGGAGACCCAGGTGGTGATCCAGTACGACCAGGCGGCGAGGAAGCCGGCGAAGTCGCCGAACGCCTCGCGGGCGTAGACGTAGGGGCCGCCGGTCATCGGGTGGCGGCGGGCGAGCCCGCCGAAGACCAGGGCGAGGGCGAGGGCGCCGACGGTGAGGACGCCGAAGGCGACCAGGCTGATGGTGCCGAAGGGGGCGACGGAGGCGGGGAGGAGGAAGATGCCGCCGCCGATGATGTTGCCCATGACCAGGGCCGTGGCGATGGGCAGCCCGAACCGCCGGGCGTGCTGCCGGCCCGGCTCGCCGTGCGGGTCGGTGGGGGCCGTGGGAGCGGCGGGGGCCGTGGGGGCCGTGGTCATGGGGTGGTGCGCCTTCCGTCGTGCAGTACCGGACAATCCTCCGGAACCGGACCATGGTCGGGTACGGCGAACACCCGTCCAAATCAGCGGTTTTTGTCCGGCAGGACCCGCCCCTCGACCGGAAGAACTGATTCCGCTTCGGCCCCCGACGGGGAAATCTCCGGAGCGCCCGCCGCCGCGTCCACCGGCACCTGCGGCCCGTCGCCCTCCCGCAGCCAGCGGCGCAGCACCCGGTGCACCCGCTCCGCGCCCACCAGCTCCTCGCCCTCCCCGACCGGCGGCGACAGCTCCGGCGGGGAGAGCAGGAAGGGGTGCCCCTGCTCGCCGCCGAGACCGCCGTGCGAGCCGATCTGCTCCTCGAAGGCGTGCACGGTCCCGGTCGCCGGGTCGTACATCGAGTTGACCATCACGTCGGCGACGTGCGGGAAGCCGTTCGTCCGCCGGACCGCGTCGGCCGCGCCCCGGCCGAAGACGGCCAGCGGCCCGTCGTCGGCCAGCTCCGCCACCGGCACCTCCACCCCGTCCGCCGCCAGCACCACCGCGCCGTGCGCCGCGCTCGCCACCAGCAGGAAGCCGATCCCCGGATGCTGCGCCAGGGTCCGCAGCAGCGCCGGGTGGCGCCGGTCGATCTCCTCCTTCGTCATCCGGTGCGGCACGTCCGGGAAGGAGACCAGGCCCAGGTTCCCCGAGGCGAGCACCACCGGCTCCGAGGGCCGGGCCGGCAGCTCCCGCTCGGTCTCCTCGCCCGTCTCCACCGGCCGGTGCAGGGCGCTGCGCAGCGCGTCCCGAGCAGCGTCCCGGGCCTCCGCGCCGCTGCGCGTCCGGCCCACCCGGCGCGGCACCGGCAGTCCGCAGCCCGCCCGGACCAGGTCCTTCAGCGTCAGCCCGTACGCCCCCGCGAAGGTCTCCCCCGGGCTCTGCCCGTGGTCGGAGAGGAGCACGATCCGGTACGGCCGGGGGGCGTGCTCGGCGACCCGGGCGATCAGCCCGAGCGAGCGGTCCAGCCGGCGCAGCACCTGGTCCGTGTCGCGGCCCCGCGGGCCCGAGTGGTGGGCCACCTCGTCGTACGCCACCAGGTCCGCGTAGACCGCCGTCCGGCCGGCGAGCATGTCGCCCATCACCGCGGCGACCACCACGTCCCGCTCGATCACCGTGGCGAAGGCGCGGACGAAGGGGTAGGTGCCGCCGCGCCGGATCCGGGGCGTCTCCCGGCGCATCCTGGCCCGCACCGACTGGGCCACCTCGCGCACCACCTCGTTGACGAAGGAGCCGGCGGTGCGGACCGCGTTGGCCGGGTCGGAGAAGTACGCGAAGTAGCCGACGCGCGAGCGGTTGCGGCGGCCCCGGCGCGCCGCCACCGTCAGCACCAGCGCCACCTGGTCGGCGCCGCCGCTGAAGAGGTTGCCCCGGGAGGCGCCGTCCAGGGTGAGCAGCCCGCCGTCGCCGGTGCGGCGGACCGCCCGGCGCTGGAGCTCCACCGCGCTCGCCGGCCGGTTCGACACCATGAGGCGGCCGGTGTCCTTCTCGTACCAGCGGAAGGCGGGCACGTCCTCGTTGCTGCCGTGCAGGATGCCGAGCTGGCTGGCGCCGGTCTGGCTCGACCAGTCGGTCCGCCAGGGGGTGAGCCGGTGTCCGGCGTCCAGCCAGCCCGCCACCGTCGGCATCAGCCCGTCGGCGACGGCGGCCCGCAGCACCGCGTGGCCGACCCCGTCGAGCTGGAGGAAGACCGTGCCGGGCGGCGGCGCCGGGACGGTGCGGGGGTCGCGGGGGCGGGTGCGGCCGGTCAGCCGGTAGAGCCGGCGCCGGTACGCGTCGTCGTCCCGCACCGCGAGCGCGGTGGAGGTCGCGGACGCCACGGCGGACATCACGGCCGCGACGACGACCGCGGTCTCCGGGTCGGCGGCGCCCCGCCCGTCCGGGATCAGCCAGAGCGCGACCAGCAGCAGCGAGCCGTTCAGGAAGAAGACCAGCGTCCCGAGGACGAGCGCCGGGACGAGCAGCAGCGCGCGGACCACCAGAGGCCAGACGAGCGCGGTCAGCAGACCGAACGCGCCGGCCGCGGACGCGGCGGTGAGGGCCGTGCGGGTGAGGCTGTCGCCGTCGGCGGACTGCAGCTGGAAGTCCGGCAGCAGCCCGGCGAGCACGAGCAGCGTGACCGTCGACACGGCCCACACGGTGAGCACCCGGACGGCCGTCCGCCCCGCGGTGCGCCAGCGGTCGGTGCCGCCCCTTCGCCCGTCGCCCACGCCACCCGTCACCTTTCACCCAAACGTCCCCCTACCCTGACACACCTACCCACGCGTGGCGGAAGGCACGTCGGCCGGGCACGGATCGCGTGCCGGGGCGTCAGGTGCCGTCGTAGCCGGCGGTCGGCATGGAGAGCCGCCGGTGGACCGCGGCCCGGGCGGCCGAGTCGTAGGCGGGCGGCGGGGCGTCGGCCGTCTCCACCCGGACGCCCCGCCGGGCGCACTCCGCGCGGAACGCCGGGACCGAGGTCACGGCGCGGGCCAGGACGCCCTCGTTCGCGGCCACGAAGAGGTCGACCGCGCCGGACTCGACGTCGGCCCAGAGCTCGTCGTGGTCGGGCCGGACTCCGTAGAAGAGGAGCTGGCGGGTGAGGACGTACCCCCGTTCGGCGGCCCAGCGGGCGCACACCGCGTACTGGCCGCGGGTGTCGACGAGAAAGGGGTGGGAATCGAGTTCTTCGAGCGGGGTGAGGCTGGCGATCGCCGCGACCCGGACGTCGTTCATGCGCCGACCCTACTGCCCTGCGGTGCCGCACGGGAGGCCCGCCGGGCCTCTACTCTCGACGACAGGACTCTCGGCGACGGGGAGCGGACGGGCGAGGGAAGGACGGCATGCGGTGGAGGTCACCTGGTGGGGGCACGCGACCTGCACGGTCGAGGACTCCGGGGTCCGGTTCCTCACCGACCCGCTGTTCGCGCGGCGCCTCGCGCACCTGCGCCGCCGCCGCGGCGCCCCGCCGCCCCCGGAGGCGGCCGTGGCGGAGGCGGTCCTCGTCTCCCATCTGCACTCCGACCACCTGCACCTGCCGTCGCTCGCCCGGCTCGCGCCGGGCACCCGGCTGGTGGTGCCGCGCGGCGCGCCCGACGCCGTGCCGGGGCTGCGCCGGCTGGCCGCGGCGGGGCTGCGGCTGACGGAGGTGGCGGCCGGCGACGAGGTGACCGTGGAGGGCGTGACCGTACGGGCGGTGCCGGCGCTGCACGACGGCCGGCGGCTGCCGTTCGGCCCGCACCGCTCCCCCGCGCTCGGGTACGTCGTCGAGGGCGAGGCCCGGACGTACTTCGCCGGGGACACCGGCCTGTTCGACACCATGGCGGAGGCGGTCGGACCGGTGGACGTGGCGCTGCTGCCGGTGGGCGGCTGGGGCCCGTACCTGGGGCACGGGCACCTGGACGCGGGCCGCGCGGCGCAGGCGCTGGCGGCGCTCTCGCCGGCGGCGGCGGTGCCGGTGCACTACGGCACGTACTGGCCGATCGGCCTGGACGGGGTCCGGCCGCACGAGTTCCACGCGCCGGGCGACGAGTTCGTCCGGCAGGCGGCCCGGCTCGCGCCGAAGGTGGCGGTGCACCGGCTGGGGCACGGCGAGCGGGTGCGGCCGGAGGTCGCCCGGTGACGCTCCTCGCCGCCCTGCGGGACCTGCCGCCGGAGTCGACCCAGCAGGCGGTCGGCTATCCGTCGCTGTTCCTGCTGGTGGCGCTGGGCGCGCTGGTGCCGGTGGTGCCGACGGGGGCGATCGTCAGCTCGGCGGCCGTGGTCGCCTTCCACCAGTCGTCGCCCTTCTCGCTGCTCTTCGTCTTCCTGCTGGCCTCGCTCGCCGCGTTCCTCGGCGATCTGGCGCTGTACTGGCTGGGGCAGCGGGGCGTCCGGTCGCGGAACGGCTCGCGCTGGCTGGCGGCGCTGCGCTCTCGGGTGACGCCGGACCGGCTGGCCCACGCGCAGGAGCGCCTGGACACCCACCAGGTGTCGGTGCTCGTGCTGTCCCGGCTGGTCCCGGCCGGCCGGATCCCGGTGATGCTGGCCTGCCTGCTGGCCCGGATGCCGCTGCGCCGGTTCGCCCGGGGCGACGCGGCGGCCTGTCTGGCCTGGGCGGCGACGTACCAGCTGATCGGCATCCTGGGCGGCTCGCTCTTCCCGGAGCCGTGGCAGGGCGTGGTGGCGGCGGTCGGTCTGACGCTGCTGATCAGCGCGGTGCCGGTGGCGTGGCGGCGGATCCGGGGCGGCCGCGGCGACCGCGACGGCGGCCGGGAGGGCGTCCTACGGCACGAGGACGCGTGAGCCGCCGACCGGGAGGTCCCACAGGTCCTCGCGGGGCAGCCCGGCGCGCTCCCAGGCGGCCCGGACCCGGGTGAGGGGTTCGAGGACGGGTTCGGAGGAGAGCACGAAGGTGGCCCAGTGCATGGGGGCCATCCGGCGGGCGCCCAGGTCCTGGTGGGCGCGGACGGCCTCCTCCGGGTCGGTGTGGACGTCGCTGAGCCACCAGCGGGGGTCGTAGGCGCCGATGGGCAGCAGCGCCAGGTCGATGCCGGGGTGGCGGCGGCCGATCTCGGCGAACCAGTGGCCGTAACCGGTGTCCCCGGCGAAGTAGACCCGCCGGCCGGTGGTGTCGGTGAGCACCCAGCCGCCCCAGAGGGACCGGCAGGTGTCGACGAGGGTCCGCTTGGACCAGTGGTGGGCGGGGACGAAGTCGAAGCGGACGCCGTCGAGTTCGGTCGCCTCCCACCAGTCGAGCTCGGTGACGCGGGTGAAGCCGCGGCGGAGGAACCAGCGGCCGAGCCCGGCCGGGACGAGGACCGGGGTGGCGCGCGGGAGGCGCCGGAGGGTCGGGGCGTCGAGGTGGTCGAAGTGGTTGTGGCTGATGACGACCGCGTCGACCGGGGGCAGGTCCTCCCAGCGGACGCCGACCGGGGTGAGCCGGGCCGGGGTGCCGAAGATGCGGCGGGACCAGACCGGGTCGGTGAGGACGGTGAGGCCGCCGACGCGGACGATCCAGCTGGCGTGCCCGGCCCAGGTGACGGCGACCGTGCCGGGTCCGGCGGGCGGCAGCGGGCCGGGCTCGAAGGGCAGCAGCGGCACGTCCCGCAGCCCCTCGCGCCGGGGGCGTACGGCTCCCTCGCGGGCGAGCCGGGCGAGGGCGCGGACGCCGGGCAGGGGCGCGGTGAGCCGGTCGGCGAAGGTGCGGGGCCAGTCCGCGCGGAGCCGGCCGAGCGGCTGGAGCACGGACGTCGGGAGGGTGGCGGGCGCGGGCCGGTGCGGGGCCCCGGCAGCCGGGGCGGGGCGGGCCGTCCGTTCGGTCATCTGCGGGCTCCGTTCTGCGCGGTGGGCGGCTCGGCGGTGGGCGGCTCGGCGGTGGGCGGCTCGGCGGTGGGCGGCTCGGCGAGGGCGTCGAGGGCGGCGGTCAGTTCGGCCAGCGCCCGTACCGCCTGGGGCAGTTCTTCGGGTGCGCGGGAGGCGAGGGACTCGGCGCGCTCGGGCGGGGTGGCGCCGAGCAGCGGTCCGGTGTCGAGGCGGACGCGCAGCGCGCCGAGTTCGTCGCCGAAGCGGTGGCCGCCGGGGACGGGCCGGCCGAGGCGGGCGGTGAGGTACTGCTCCAGTTCCAGGGAGTCGGTGACGCCGCGGGCGGCGAGCCCGGGGCGGAGCGGTCCGAGGTCGGCGTAGAGGTGGCGGCCGGCCTGCGGGGGCCGGGCGAGGGCCCCGGCGGCGAGGACGGCGGTGTGCGCGGCGGCGGCGAGCCGGCCGTGGGCGGCGGCGGCGCGCAGGGCGGGTACGGAGACGTCCTCGGGTTCGTCGAGGGCGTGGGCGGCGGCCGGGGCGACGGGGGCGGGGAGCACCGCGCCGAGCGCGGTGAGGACGTCGAGGGCGCGGGCGCGGGGGTCGCCGTACCGGTCGGCGCGGGAGGCGCCGGTGGGCGGGAAGCGGGCGATCGCGCAGGGCCAGGAGGCGGGGACGAGGCCGCCGCCGGCGAGGTCGGCGAGCACGGTGACGTCGTCGGGGCACATCTCGGCGGGGCTGAGCAGGACGGTGTCGCGGGGGTGGTGGAGGGTGTCGCGCCAGGTCTCGTCGCTGATGACGTGCAGGCCCTCGGCGACGGCGGCCTCGCAGCTCTCGCGGACGAGTTCGGGCGGGGGGACGGTGGCGGTCGGGTCGTCGGCGACGGAGAGCAGCAGCACCCGGGGGTCGCCGCCCTCGGCGCGGACCCGGCGGACGGTCTCCAGGAGGGCGTACGGGTCGGGGACGCCGCCCGCCTCGGCGGTGGTGGGCACGTGGTAGGCGGGCCGGCCGAGGAGGCGGATCTGCGGGGTCCACCAGGCGGGGCAGGGCCGGGGCAGCAGCACGTCGCCGCCGTGGGCGGCGAGGAGGGCGAGGAGCAGGGCGGGGGCGCCGGGGGCGGCGAGGGAGTCCTCGGCGTGGCCGCGCAGGCCGCGCCGCCACCAGTAGCCCGCGGCGGCCTCGCGCAGGACGGGGCCGCCGCCGGGCGGTTCGGGGTCGGTCCGTCCGGCGGCGGCCGCGAGGAGCGCGGCGAGCCCCGGGGGGACGGGCCGGCCGCTCTCGGGCGCGGGAGGTCCGTAGCGCACCGGGCCGCGGCCTTCCGGAGCCGTCTCCCGCATGTCCCGTACCTCCTGAGCGCACGGGGGCGCCGGGCACGGCGTCCCCGTGCCCTTTATACGGAGGTTCGCCCGGGTGTGCCTCGTCAGACGACCGCGACCGGGTGACGGACGGCCGCGTCGAAGAGGTAGCCCTGGGTGTTGTGGACGGCCCGGTCGGGCTGGACGTTCCCGGCGGCGTCGGTGGTGCGGGAGAGCAGGGTGACGGGCCCGGTGCGCTCCGGCCGCCAGGGCGCCGACCAGCGGACCCAGGCACCGCGCCGGGGGCCGTCGTGGAGGCGGGCGGGACGCCAGGTGGCGCCACCGTCGGTGGAGACGTCGACGGAGCGGACGGGCGCGTGGGCGGACCAGGCGCGGCCGGTCAGCCGGTGGACGCGGCCGGCCTCCAGGGTGGCGCCGAAGGGCAGCTGGTAGCCGGACTTGAGGGTCTGCCGGGTGAGCGGGGCGCTGCCGCCGGGCGGGTGGGCCTCGCCGAGGAGCCGGTACCAGTCGGTGGACCAGGGGCTGGTCAGCGGACGGGTGGAGACCTCGATGTCGCCGAGCCACTTGATGGAGGCGATGCCGACCCAGTCGGGCACGATCAGCCGGACGGGGTGCCCGTGGTCGTACGGGAGGGGCTCGCCGTTCATCTCGTACGCGAGGATCACGTCGTCCAGCGCCTTGGCGACGGGGAGCGGGCGGCGGACCCGGCCGTGGTCGGTGCCGCCGGAGACGTACGGGTCGTCGAGGCCGCGCGGCATCAGGTCGACGGCGTCGTGGGCGAGTCCGGCGCGGCGCAGCACCTCGCCGAGGCGGACGCCGCGCCAGCGGGCGGCGCCGACGGCGCCGAGGGTCCAGGCGGTGCCGGAGACGGCCTGGCCCTGCTGGGTGGTGTAGAGGCTGCGGGCGTTGCCGGCGCATTCGACGAGGGCCGTCCGGGTGACGGAGGGCAGGTCGCGGAGCTGCCCGTAGGTGAAGTGGACGGGGGCGCGGCCGTGCAGTCCGTCGCCCCAGAGGGTGAGCCGCCAGTCCTGCGCGTCGAGGACCGGGGTGGTGGTGTGGTTGCGGACGAAGAAGCGGTCCGCGGGGGTGAGGAAGCCGGTGTCGCCGAAGGCGTCGAAGCGGGCTTCGGCGTTGGTGCCGCGGACGGTGAAGTGCGCCTCGGGCAGCGGCTTGACGATGCCGGGGGCGGCGGGGGCGGCGGGGGCGGCCGACGCCGGGGTGAGGGAGCCGCCGAGGAGGGCCGCGGCCGGGGCGGCGGCGAGGCCCTTCAGGAGCGTACGGCGGACGGGCGCGGGCGGGTTCGGCACGGGACTCCTCGGCACGGTCACGGGTCGGACCGCCGGACGGCGGCGGGGCGATCGTAGGCGCGCGCGGGGCGGTGGCGTCCGGTTCCGGCCACCCGTTCACGAGGCTGTCACAGGAAGCCCGGCGCGGGAGGAAAGACGGGAGGTGACGGGAGGTGACGGGAGGTGACGGGAGGAGAGGCGGCGAGGAGCCCGGAGAGAAGCACGGAGGAACGCGCGGAGATGCGTGCGGAGAAACGCGAAAAAAGCGCGGCGGCGGCCCGGTCTCCCCCAACGGTCCGGGCCGCCCCCGCGGGTACGCGCCCCCCGTCGCGCGTCCCCCCCGAGGGAAACATATAGAAGTCCTTTCTAGAAGCCAACTCCAGTCCGGATTTCCCCGGCCCGCCCCTCCTTCCCGTCCGCATGGCAAGACACCCGTCTCACCATGCGTCAGGTGGCCCTACGGTGGAGCCCCGTACCCACACCGAGGGAGTCGGTTCCATGACGCACGCCTCCGAGCGGACCCAGGCCCGCGAGACCGCCGTCTACACCCACGGCCACCACGAGTCGGTCCTCCGCTCGCACACCTGGCGCACCGCCGCCAACTCGGCGGCCTACCTGCTGGGCGAACTGCGCCCGGGGCTCGACGTGCTGGACGTCGGCTGCGGGCCCGGCACCATCACCGCCGACCTGGCCGCGCTGGTCGCCCCGGGCCGGGTCACCGCCGTCGACAGCGCCGAGGACGTCCTCGACAAGGCGCGGGCGACGGCCGGCGAACGGGGCCTGGAGAACGTGGAGTTCGCCGTCGCCGACGTGCACGCCCTGGACTTCCCCGACGACTCCTTCGACGTCGTCCACGCCCACCAGGTGCTCCAGCACGTGGGCGACCCGGTCCAGGCGCTGCGCGAGATGCGCCGGGTGTGCCGGCCGGGCGGGGTCGTGGCGGCCCGGGACAGCGACTACGGCGCCTTCGCCTGGTATCCCGAACGGCCCGTGCTGGACGCCTGGCTGGACCTGTACCACCGGGTGGCGCGCGCCAACGGCGGCGAACCGGACGCCGGACGGCGGCTGTTCGCCTGGGCCCGGGAGGCCGGGTTCGCCGACGTCGCCGCCTCGGGGAGCGCCTGGACCTTCGCGGGACCCGGGGAGCGGGCCTGGTGGAGCGGCCTGTGGGCGGACCGCACGACCGCCTCGTCCTACGCGGACCTGGCGGTCGAGGGCGGCCATGCCACCCGCGCCGAGCTGGCGGAGGTCGCCGCGGCCTGGCGCGAGTGGGGCACCCGGGAGGACGCCTGGTTCCTGGTCCCGCACGGCGAGATCCTGTGCCGCGTCCCCTGACCCGCCCTCAGGGACGCATGCGGAACTCGTAGACGGCCGGGAGCGGTTCGTCGGTGAGCCGGGACCAGAGGTCGCCGAGGATCTCGGCGCCCTCGCGCAGGTCGGGGACCTCGAAGCCCGCGTCGAAGACGGCGCGGGCCTCGTCCGGCCGCCGCTCGGCGAGCAGGAGCCGGGCCTCCAGGAGCCGGAACGCGCCCCGGTCGCGCACCTCCTCCGGCAGCGCCCGCCACAGGGCGCGGGCGCGCTCGGGCCGGCCGGCCGCCAGCTGGGCCTCGACGGCCTCGCGGGTCAGCGCCGCGGCCACGGTGACGGCGGCCGGTCCGTCCACCGTCCCGTCCAGCTCCGCGCACGCCTCGGCGAAGCGGTGGGCGGCCCGCTCCGGATGCCCCTCCTCACGGTCGGCGACGGCGAGGCAGTACAGCAGCGGCCAGCGGACCGCCGCCCCGGCCAGGCCCCGCTCCCAGCTGCGGACCGCCTGGGCCCGGTCGCCGGCGTGCCACTGGGCGATGCCGAGGTGGTACTCGGTGGACGGGTCGGCGGGCGCGGTCTCCAGCATGTCCCGCCAGGCGGGGCCGACCTGCGGCGGCAGCGGCACGGCGCCCTTCGCGGGCGGCGGCAGGACGCCGGTGCGCAGCAGGTCCCGCCAGGGTTCCTGCTCGGCGCCGAGCGTGGCCTCCGGGAAGGGGGTGCCGGGCAGGTCGAGGCCGCCGCGGAGGACTTCGAGGGCGCCCCAGCCGGAGCCGGCCGCCAGGACCGCGTCCGGCGCCGGGTCGGTGTCGGCGGCCCGCTCCCGCCAGGCGGTGTGCGCGGCGTCGACGGCGGTACGGGGCAGGGCCAGGTCCAGGGCGCGTTCGGCCTCCGCGCGGGCGGCGGCCCAGTCGGTGCCGAGCGCGGTGCCCGGATCGGCGGCCAGCGGCCCGTACGCCTCCAGCCAGCTCAGCTCCGAGCCGGGGGCGAGTTCGAGGTGTTCGAGCTGGGTGCGGGCGAGTCCGGCCTGGATCTCGGCGTACCCCTCGGTGCCGGGGGCGGTGAGCCATTCCTGCCAGCGGCGGCCACCGGGGCCGGTGCCCCAGACGAAGAGCTTGCGGCCGCGCAGCCCGTCGGTGGAGGTCTGGACGAGGCCGGTGCCGTCCTCGTCGAGGGCGGCGATCCAGCGCCGGCCGCCGTCCGGCAGGTCGTAGAACCAGTCGCCGGCGTGGGTGCTGTGCCCGGGCCGGGAGCGGTCGGTGCCGTCCTCGCCCGCCGGGACGGGGACCCTGCGGAGCCCGCGGTCGTAGCCGTGGTGCCAGGCGGTGTCGGCGGGGGCGAGGATCCGGCGGCGCTCGGGGACGGCGGTGTTGGACCACCAGGAGACGGGCGCGGGCCGTTCGTGCGGGTTGCGGACGCGGACGCCGACGAGGAGGAAGTCGGAGCCCTCGGGCAGCCACAGGTCGACCTGGAACGGCAGGTCGCGCAGCCGCTCCCACTCCCAGAGGCGGAGCATCGGGGTGCCGTCCGGGGCGGGGACGGTCGCCGCGTGCAGCGGGGCGCAGGAGAGGGTGCCGTGGCCGGTGGCGCCGGTATTCCACTCGATGCCGCCGGAGAACCAGGCGCCGTTGAGGGCGAAGGCGGCGGGCTGGAACACGGGGTTGCGGTAGACGAGTTCGCGGCCGGTGGGCTTGTGGTGGAGGGAGTGGACCCGGCCGCCGAGCCCCGGCAGCACGGTGACCCGCAGCCGGTCGTTCTCCAGGACGAGGGCGTCGAGCGCGCGCTCCGGGCGGTCCCGGCCGTAGCCGTCGCGGACCGGGGCGGGCAGCAGGCTGCGCAGCGGCGCCCGGCCGATGCCCCGCGCCATCTCGCGCGGCAGCGCGGCGAGTTCGGCGGGACCGAGCGCGTGCGCCGGGCCGGGGGTGCGGAGGGCGGGCAGCGGGTTGTCCGGGCCGAGCGGGGCCGCGGGGAGGGTGAGCACGGCACGTCGTACGGTCGTCATCCGCCCATGGAACACGCCGGGGACCGCCGTGAACAGACCGCGTGACCAGGGCCTTCCGCCGCGCTTAATTGGCGCGCGCCCGGCCCGGGACCCTGCCTAGGGTGGAGGGTCGTCCGCCGCCGTGGCGGGCACCGGGAGCACCACGGGAGTACGAGAGATGGGCACGCCACACACCTACCGGGTCATCGTGCGGGGCACCTTCGACGGGCTGACGCCGGAGAGCCGCGAGCGGCTGCTCGCCGAGGTGGAGGAGCACGGCCTGGCGGCGATGCGCTTCACCGAGGAGGGCTCGCTCACGTACGACCGGGCGCTCAAGCACTTCTCGTACCGGCTGGTCGTCGAGTCGGACGCGGAGGACGGCGACGAGATGGCGGGCGCGCTGGCCGAGGAACGGGTGGAGGCGGCGCTGGCCGCGCTCGGCCACGGCCACAAGGGGCTGAAGTCCACGGTGACCGACCTCGACACGATGAAGATCAACCGCAAGGGTCGGTGATCGCCCAGCGCTCGTGGTCCCGCCAGGCGCCGTCGATGAACAGCATGGCGGGCGAGAAGCCCTCCAGCCGGAAGCCGGCGCGGCGGACGAGGGCGCGGGAGGGGGAGTTGCCCGGCTGGATGTTCGCTTCGAGCCGGTGCAGCCCCATCGGCCCGAAGGCGTGCGCGAGCAGCAGCCCGAGCGCCTCGCCCATCAGACCGCGCCCGGCGGCGTGGGCGAACGCGCCGTACCCGAGGGCGCCGCTGCGGAAGGCGCCGCGGACGATGTTGTTGATCGTGAGGAACCCGGCGATCCGCCCGCCCTCCTCCCGCTCGCACACGAGGAACCCGGCCCGCGCCGGCTCCTCGATCAGCGCGCCCGCGTAGGCGGCGTACGCCTCGGCCGTCCGCGGCGGGAACAGCCAGGGCCGGTGCAGCCCGACGCTCTCCTCGGCCCGCGCGGTGAACTCCGCCGCGTCACCGGACGTGAACGGCCGCAGCCCCACCCGGGACCCGGCCACGAGATAGCGGTCAAGATCGTCGGACATGCCCCCAGGCTAGGCGCTCCGGCGGGACGCCCGCCGGAAGTCCCGCTCGGCCGGCCCGCCCTTCGTGGCGCGGGCGCGGGCGCGGGCGGTGGCGGGCGGGTCAGCGGCGGGCCGTCGTCACGCGGAGCGGGCAGGGTTCGCCCTTGCGGAGGACGCCGATCACCACCGTGGTGCGGCGGTCGAGGCCGGTGCCGGCGGCGGGGTACTGGGTGCAGACGCGCCAGCTCGGGGGCCACAGGACCCGGCGGTCGCGGCCTGAGGCGTCGTGGACGTCGAGGCGGGTGCGGTGGTCCAGGCGGGTGAAGACCCGCCACAGGCCGCCGCCGCGGAAGTCCGGCATCGGGGGCCGGGCCCGCCGGAAGGCCGTGTCGCCGACGGCGCCCGCCGCCACCGCGGCGACGGCCAGGGCCGCGCCCGCCCCGATCAGGGCGCCGCGCCTCACTTGCTCCTCCTGGGGCCCCTCCGGGCGGCGTACCAGCCGCAGACCGCGCCCAGCAGGGCGGTGGCGAGGAGCGCGAGGTAGAGCGGCATCGTCACCTCGGGGATCAGCAGCCGGATCCTCACCTCGCGGGTGTTCTCGAAGATGAAGACGAGCAGGAGGACCGCGACGACCGCGATCGCGATCCGTCCCGGCGTGACGGCGCCGAGCCGGTCCCCCCGTCTCGTGCCTGCCGTGTCCTTGGGACTCATGCCCGGCCCCTCTCCTCCGTCGTCCGTCACGGGCGTACCCGTGGGACCAGAATGGGGGGACCGGCACGTCGGCGGGACGGTGGACAGCGCCGTCCGGGTGACTTGTCAGACAACCAGGGGCGGCTACCGTGGTGGCCGGACGACGGACGAGGAGGGGCCTTGGCGCTCAGCGGGCACCGGCGGCGACCGGTGGTGGCGCTCTACGAGCGGATCGCGGACGCCGTCCACGACGGCACCTACCCGCCCGGCTCCACCCTCCCCTCCGAGCCGAAGCTCGCCGCCGAACTGGGGGTGAGCCGGCCGGCCCTGCGCGAGGCGCTGCTGCTGCTCCAGGAGGACGGGCTGCTCACGGTGCGCCGCGGGGTGGGCCGGACGGTGAACGCGCGCCCCCCGCGCCGCGGCTTCGAGCACGTCCAGCCGCTGGAGGAGCTGATCGGCGGCGGCACCGGGTCCCGCGTCCGGGCCCTGCTCCGGACCGTGGAGGAGCCCACCGACTTCACCACCCAGCACCTGCTGGCCCCGGCCCGCGCCGAGCTGCGGTTCTGGGAGTCGGTGCTGAGCGGCGAGTCGGGGCCCGCCGCGCTGTGCCACGAGTGGGCGGCGGCCGACGAGGTCCTGGACCGCGTCCACCCCGCCTTCGCGGCCGCCCTGCGCGAGTGCGGGGCGGCGACGGCGGGGGACCCCGCCGTGTCGATGCTCTCGGTCCTGCTCGGCGCCTCCCGCGAGGTCGCCCTGCACGCCCACAGCGGGATCACCGCCACCCTCCTCGGGCGGCGCCGCGGCGAGCAGCTGGGCCGCCCCGCCGACACCCCCGCGGTCCTGGTCACCCAGGTGGTGCGGGTCGGGGACACCCCCGTCCTGGCCGCCAAGCACATGCTGCCGACGGGCGCGCCCGCGCTGCCGGTCCTCCAGTCCCACTGAGCCGGCGCCCGCCGGACCCGTCGCCCGCCGGCCGGGGCCTCCCCCGCCCGGCGGGTCATGACGTACACTTCCCGGCCATGCACTTGTCTGACAACCCTGCCACGCCTGCGCCGGCCGCCGTCTCCGACTGGATCCGCCGCGCCCCGAAGGCCGTCCTCCACGACCACCTCGACGGCGGGCTCCGCCCGGCCACCATCGTCGAGCTGGCCCGGGAGTGCGGCTACACCGCGCTGCCGACCGAGGACCCGGCCGAGCTCGCGGTCTGGTTCCGGGACGCCGCCGACTCCGGCTCCCTGGAGCGCTACCTGGAGACCTTCGCCCACACCTGCGCGGTGATGCAGACCCGCGAGGCGCTGCTGCGGATCGCCGCCGAGTGCGCCGAGGACCTGGCGGCGGACGGGGTCGTCTACGCCGAGGTGCGGTACGCCCCCGAGCAGCACCTGGAGGGCGGCCTGACCCTCGACGAGGTCGTCGAGGCGGTCAACGAGGGCTTCCGCGAGGGCGAGCGCAGGACCGGCGGCCGGATCACCGTCCGCGCGCTGCTCACCGGCATGCGGCACACCGACCGCTCGCTGGAGATCGCCGAGCTGACCGTCGCCCACCGCGACAACGGCGTGGCCGGCTTCGACATCGCCGGCGGCGAGATCGGCAACCCGCCGGCCCGCCACCTGCCCGCCTTCCAGCACCTGAAGCGGGAGAACTGCCACTTCACCATCCACGCGGGCGAGGCCGTCGGCGCCGAGTCGATCCACGAGGCCGTGCAGGTCTGCGGCACCGAGCGGATCGGCCACGGGGTGCGGATCACGGACGACATCGCCGAGGACGGCACCCTCGGCCGCCTCGCCGCGTACGTCCGCGACAACCGGATCGCCCTGGAGGTCTGCCCGACCTCCAACCTGCAGACCGGCGCCGCCAAGGACTACGGCTCCCACCCGATCGACGAGCTGCGCCGCCTCGGCTTCCGCATCACGCTCAACACCGACAACCGGCTCGTCTCCGGCACCACCATGAGCGAGGAGTTCCAGCACATGGCGGACGCCTTCGGCTACGGCCCCGAGGTCTTCGAGGAGTTCACGGTCGCCGCCCTGGAGGCCGCCTTCCTGCCGCTGCCGGAGCGCCGGCGGCTGATCGAGGAGATCGTGCGCCCCGGGTACGCGGCGCTGTGACCGCCCGGGGAGGGCGGCGGGTGCCACCCTCCCCGGTGGAAGAATGGCGGCCATGACAGCTGCTGAGGAGTTCAGGCCCGAGTCGGAGCGGATCACGCGCACCCTGCGCGACCAGATCATCGACGGGACGCGGGCTCCCGGCAGCCGGCTGGTGGAGCGGGAGATCGCCGCCGAGCTGGACGTGAGCCGCCTGCCGGTCCGCGACGCCCTGAAGGACCTGGTCAACGAGGGGCTGGTGACGCCCCGGCCGCGCACCTGGGCGGTGGTCCGGGAGTTCACCGCCTCCGACATCGCCGACCTCGTCGAGGTCCGGTCCGCCCTGGAGATCCTGGCGTTCCGGCTCGCGGCCCAGCGCCGCACCCGCGCGGGCCTCGCCAAGCTGCGCGCCGTCCTCGACGCCGAGCGGGCGGCGGCGGAGCGCGGCGACGGGGCGGAGGCCCGCCGGGCGGCGGCCGACTTCCACGAGACGGTCACCGAACTCGCCGACAACGCCCTCCTGAACGAGCTGGAGGGCACCCTGCGGAGCCGGATGCGCTGGCTGCTCGGCCAGCACGACGACTTCACGGTCGTCGCCGAGGAGCACGAGGAGCTGTTCCGGGGCATCGAGGCACGGGACGTGGAGCGCGTCGAGGAACTGGCGCTGCGCCACCTGGAGACCAGCCGGAGCAAGGCCGCGGAGCACCAGCGGCGACTGGCGGCGGAGTAGCCCCCGGCCGGATCCGCGCCTCAGACCAGCGCGGGTCGGTCGAACGTGAGCGTGCCGGCGTCGGCGTCCAGCACCGCCGGTATGCCGAGCGGGACGGTGAGCGCGGTGGGGCCGTGCCCGAAGCCCAGCTCCTCCACGACCGGGACGCCCAGGCCGCCGAGCCGGTCGGCGAGGACCGCGCGCACCGCCTCGTACGGGCCGCACTCCTCCCACGAGCCGAGGGCGATCCCGGCGACGCCGTCGAGCCAGCCGGAGCGCAGCAGCTGGGTGAGGATCCGGTCCAGGCGGTACGGCTCCTCCCCCACGTCCTCCAGGAGCAGCAGCCCGCCGCGGGCGGAGGGCCGGGCGTGCGGGGTGCCGAGGTCGGCGGCGAGCAGGCTGACGCAGCCGCCGAGGGTGACGCCGGCGGCGCGGCCCGGGACGAGGGGCCGTGCGGTGCCGAGCCCGAGGACCCGGACGGTCTCGGGCTCGAAGAGGGCGGCGCGCAGCGACTCCCGGGTGGCCGGGTCGCCGGTGAAGGCGGCCACGGCGGTCATGGTCCCGTGCAGGGTGGCGAAGCCGGCGCGGACGGCGAACGCCTCGTGGAGGGCGGTGACGTCGCTGTAGCCGACGAACGCCTTGGGTCCCGCGGCGCGGATCGCGGTCCAGTCCAGGAGGTCCGTCATGCGCTGGGCGCCGTAGCCGCCGCGCGCGCAGAGCACCCCGGCGATCGTGGGGTCGCACCACGCCTCGGTGAGGTCGCGGGCCCGGTCCCGGTCGGCGCCGGCCAGGTGGCCGATCTCCGGGTGGACGTCGAGGACGTGCGGGGCGACCACCGGTTCGAGGCCCCAGCCGCGCAGCACGTCGAGGCCGGCGGCCAGCGCGGCCTCCGGGACGGGCCCGCTGGGCGCGACCACGGCGACCCGGTCGCCCGGCCGCAGCCGGGCGGGGCGGGCGAGTTCCGGCACGGGGCCGGTCATGTGCGCAGCTCCAGCTCCGGCACGTCGGTCCGGTCGAATCCGAAGACCCGGGCGTAGAGGGCGAGTTCGGCCTCCAGGGCGCGGACCATGGTCTCGGCGTGCCGGAAGCCGTGGCCTTCGCCGGGGAAGGCGAGGTAGGCGTGCGGGACGCCCCGGCCGGCGACCCGGGCGAGGAGGCGCTCGGCCTGGGCGGGCGGGCAGATGACGTCGTCGAGGCCCTGGAGGAGCAGGAAGGGGGCGGTGATCCGGTCGACGTGTTCGAGCGGGGAGCGCTCCTCGTACCGCTCGGGCACCTCGTCGAGGCGGCCGACGAGGCCGTCCAGGTAGCGGGACTCGAAGTCGTGGGTCTCGTCGGTGGCCCAGCCCTTGAGGTCGAGGACGGGGTAGACGATCGTGCCGCAGGCGTAGACGTCGGTCCGGACCAGGGAGGCGGCGCTGGTCCAGCCGCCGGCGCTGCCGCCGCGGATCGCGAGGCGGGCGGGGTCGGCGGTGCCCTCGGCGGCGAGGGCGCGGGCGACGGCGGCGCAGTCCTCGACGTCGACGACGCCCCACTGCTCGCGGAGCCGTTCCCGGTAGGCGCGGCCGTGGCCGGTGGAGCCGCCGTAGTTGACCTCGACAGCGCCGATGCCGCGCGAGGTGAAGTAGGCGATCTCCAGGTCGAGGACGAGGGCGGAGCGTCCGGTGGGGCCGCCGTGGGCGCGGATCACATAGGGCGGGAGCTCGCCGTCGGGGCCGGTCGCGGCGGGGTTGCGCGGCGGGTACACGTGGGCGTGGATCTCGCGGCCGTCGGGTCCGGTGAAGGTGCGGACCACGGGCTCGGGGTAGTGGGCGGGGTCCACGGGGTCGCGGTGCGCGGAGCCGACGACCCGGGTGCGGCCGGTGCGGGTGTCGAGTTCGACGATCTCGGCGAAGCGGTCGGGGGCGGCGGCGACGCCGAGGACGCGGGTGCCGAGGACGGCGAGGGTGGAGCCCCAGACGGTCCAGGGGCCGGGGGCGTCGCAGAGGGTGCCGGTCTCGGGGTCGAGGATGCCGAGGACGGCGTCGCCGCGCCCGTGGAGGACGGCGATCGGGCCGGTCTCCAGGGCCTTGAACCAGCTGACCCCGGTCTTCCAGAGGGGTCCGGCGAACTCCTCCTCGCGGGGACAGAGCGCGCGGGCCGGGCCGAGGGTGCCGTCGGCGGCGAGCTCGGCGCGGTAGAGGTTCCACCAGCCGGTGCGGTCGCTGGCGAAGAGGAGCCGGCCGGCCGCGTCCCAGTCGGCCTGCGGCACCGACTCCTCCGGGCCGCCGGCGACGGTCCTGGCGTCCTTGAGGGTGCCGTCGGCGGTGATCTCGGCGAGGACGGCGTCGGTGCCGTCCCAGGGCATCCGGGGGTGGTCCCAGCCGAGCCAGACGGCCCGCCGCCCGTCGGGGGAGATCCGGGGGCCGGTGAGGAACCGGTGGCGTCCGTCGGAGAGTTCGCGGACGGCGGCCCGGTCGTCGGCGGCGGAGCCGTCGAGGGGGACGGCGGCGAGGACCCGGCGGACGTCGGTGGGCGCGGGGCCGGTGAACTCCTCCAGGACGCACCAGACCTCGCCCCGCTCGGGCAGGAGCACGGGGTCGGCCCAGCGCAGTCCGCCGCCCACCGCGGAGACGGGGGTGAGCGGCCGGGGCTCCGCGCCGGGTCCGGCGTCGGGCTCGTGGGCGTAGAGCCGCTGGTCGGGGAAGTGGCAGAAGACCAGCAGGGGTCCGGCGCCGGGCCGTTCGACGGCGGCCCAGGGCCGGCCGCCGTACTCGATGACCCGGTTCCGTACGTTCCAGGGGGCCGGCAGGACGGTCTCCTCGGTGCCGTCCGCGCGCCGCCGGACCAGGGTCCGCCGGCCGCCCTCGGTGGGGCGGGGGGCGGACCACCACACCTCGTCCCCGACGGTGCCGAGGTATTCGGGGCGTCCGTCGCTGGCGGCCGCCAGCGCGGCTCCGACGGGCGACGGCCAGCTGCCGTAGGCGGCCGTGTTCTGCATCCTCGTTCCCCCCTGGGTACGGGTCGGTGCGTGTGCGGTGTGCGGTGCGCGGGGTGCGGCCGCTAGGCGGTCCTCAGATAGTGGTCGAGCACCCGCACGCCGAAGTGCAGGGCCTCGACGGGGACGCGTTCGTCCACGCCGTGGAAGAGCGCCCCGTAGTCCAGGCCCGGGGGCAGCTTCAGCGGCGAGAAGCCGTAGCCGGTGATGCCGAGGCGGGAGAACTGCTTGGCGTCGGTGCCGCCGGACATGGTGAACGGCAGGGCGTGCCCGTCCGGGTCGAAGCGCTCGACGGCGGCCCGCAGCTTGGCGAAGGTCGGGGAGTCGACGGGGGCTTCGAGGGGCACCTCGCGATGGTGGAACTCCCACTCCACGTCCGGGCCGGTGAGCCGGTCCATGGTGGCGGCGAACTCCTCCTCGGCGCCGGGCAGCATCCGTCCGTCGACGTAGGCGACGGCCTGGCCGGGGATGACGTTGCACTTGTACCCGGCGTCGAGCATGGTCGGGTTGGCGCTGTTGCGGACGGTGGCCTCGACGAGGGCGGCGGCCGGTCCGAGCTTGTCGAGGAGGAGCGGCACGTCGAGGTCGGGGTCGTCGGTGTCGATCTCGATGCCGTGCAGCGCGGCCAGTTCGGTGAGGGCGGCGCGGACGGTGGCGGTGAGCCGGATGGGCCAGGTGTGGGCGCCGACGCGGGCGACGGCGGCGGCGAGGCGGGTGACCGCGTTGGCGTCGTTGACCTTGGAGCCGTGGCCGGCCCGGCCGCGGGCGGTGAGCTTGAGCCAGGCGGTGCCCCGCTCGCCGGCGCCGATGGGGTAGAGCGTCATCCCGGGGTGCGGGTGGAAGCTGAAGGCGCCGGACTCGCTGATGCCCTCGGTGCAGCCCTCGAAGAGGGCGGCGTGCCGGTCGGCGAGGAAGCCGGAGCCGTCCTCGGCGCTGTCCTCCTCGTCGGCGGTGTAGGCGAGGACGATGTCGCGGCGCGGCCGGACGCCCTGGCGGGCCCAGCAGCGGGCGACGGCGAGGACCATCGCGTCCATGTTCTTCATGTCGACGGCGCCGCGGCCCCAGACGACGTCGTCGCGGACCTCGCCCGAGAAGGGGTGGACGGTCCACTCGGCCGGGTCGGCGGGGACGACGTCGAGGTGGCCGTGGACGAGGAGCGCGGGGGCGGTGGGGTCGGTGCCCGGGATGCGGGCGACCACGTTGGTCCGGCCGGGAGTGCGCTCCAGCAGGGTCGGTTCGAGGCCGGCGTCGGCGAGCCGCTCGGCGACGTACTCGGCGGCGGGGCGCTCGCGGCAGTCGCCGCCGCCCCGGTTGGTGGTGTCGATGCGGATGAGGTCCGAGGTGAGGGCGACGACCTCGTCGAGCGCCTTCGCGTCGGGTCCTGCGGGGGACGTGCTGCTAGCCATACTGCTCCTCCACGGCGGCCGAGACGATCGTCGTGACCGCTTTGAACGTGCGGATCGCCTCGTACATCGTCGCGCTGGTGTACGCGACGCGCCGCTCGGCGCTCCGCGCCACGCCGGGAACCACCGTGGCGGCGGCGCCCAGGTGCTCGGCGTCGAACTCGACCTCGACGGTGTGCGGTCCGGCGTGGACCGGGTCGTGCCGGACGGCGAGGGCGGCGGCCTCGCGGGCGGCGGCCCGGATGTCGGCGGCGGTGCGGGCGGGGGTCCGGCACACCGCCGCGTACCGCGAGACGTGGTCCTTGACGGCGACCTTGAGCGCCTCCGGGGCGTACCCGAGGGCGTCCTCGCAGGTCAGGTCGTCGCCGGTGACGAGGACGACGGGCACGCCGTACTCGGCGACGACATGGGCGTTGAGCACGCCCTCGCTCGCCCGGAGGCCGTCCAGCCAGACGCCGGTGATCGAGTTGGCGAGATAGGTGTGGGCGAGGACGCCCTCGGCGCCGGCGCCGGTGTGGTACCCGACGAAGGCGATCCCGTCGACGTCCCCGTGCTGGACGCCCTCGACCATGGAGAGCGACTTGTGACGGCCGGTGAGCATCTGCACGCGGTCGTCGAGCCGCTCCAGGAGCAGGTTCCGCATCGTCCAGTGCGCCTCGTTCACCAGCACCTCGTCGGCGCCGCCGTCGAAGAACCCGAGCGCCGCCGCGTTCACGTCCGAGGTGAACATCGACCGGCACCGCTCCCACTGCGGCGTGCCGGGCAGCACGTCGGCGGGCCAGGTCACACCGGTGGCGCCCTCCATGTCGGCGCTGATGAGGATCTTCATGGAGGGAACCGTACGCTCCGCCCGGCGCCGCTACCACCCCTGTGGACAACTGCCGTTGGAGTGGACCAGTGGAGGCGCCGGGGCGGAGGTACCGGCACGTCAGGGCCGTTCCGGGAAGGTCCGGGGGTCCTCCTCGGCCATCCGGCGCAGCGCCTCGGCGGCGCGTTCGGCGGGCGGCCTGCCGTCGTCGGGCAGCCGCCAGAGGTACTGGCGCGGGTCGCCCGTTCCGTCCGGGCGCGGTCCGTCGAAGGTGACGACGGTGGTGTCCGGGGCTCCGAAGTCGGTGCTGATCCAGCCCTGCCGCAGTCCCCAGCGGGTGAGGAGTTCGGGCCGGTCACGGAGTCCGGCGGTGATCAGGCGGGCGGTGTGCCGGGCGGGCCAGGTCCAGGCGTGGTCGTGCTCGGCGCGGGCGACCTCGGCGTCGTACGCGTCGGCGTCGAAGCGGTACGCGGGGAGTTCCGGCAGCCGGCCGGGCCGCCGCCAGCCGTCCCACACCACGTGCCGGCCCTCGCGGCGGACGGTGACGTACAGCGCGCCGCAGCAGCCCTCGGTGCAGTACGCCTCGGCGAGCCGTACCTCGCGGGGCTCGGTGCCGGCGCGCAGCGAGCCGGTGTCGAGCAGCCGCTCGGGCGGGTCGCCGGTCCCGTGGACGAACACCTCGGGCACGAGGGGGCGTCCGTCGACCAGCAGGCGGGTCTCGACGAACTCCGGGTCCGCGGGGTCGGAGACGGCGACCTCGATCCGCAGTCGGGCCGGGGCGGCCGGGCCCCGCTCGCGCAGGTGCCCGGCGGTGTGCCGGATCCAGTCGGCGCGGCGCCCGGTCTCCCCGGGTTCGCGCACGGCGTCCAGGAGTCGGCGCAGGACCGTCTCGCGTCGCCCGGGGGGCCAGTCGAGGAGGCGGGAGGGGCCGCTGTGGAGGTCCTGGGCGAGGGAGAGCAGCCGGGCCTGGTGGTCGGGGTCCGGGGGCAGCAGGTGGGCCCGTTCGGCGACCGTCCCGTACAGGGCGGGGGCCCGGTCGTAGCGGAGGATCTCGATCTGGTCGGCGCGTCGGCCGGTCGCCTTGGCGAGGAGTCGTACGGCCTGGGCGAGGAGCACGGGGTCCTCGGGCGTCCGGGCGAGGCGGTCGGCGATGCCGGTGGCCTCGGCGACGCGCCGGGCGGTCTCGGGTCCGAAACCCCGTGGTGCCTCGGGAAGTCGGGGCAGCCGGTCCCGTACGGCCTCGGGGTCCCGCGCGGCGACGGCCTCGACGAGTCGGCGCAGTTCCTCGCCCTGGGCCCGATGGATCAGCCACACCAGGGCGGCGCCCGGCCGGTCCAGGGGGTCGAGGGCGGCGACGACGTAGCGGAACGTCTCGGCGAGCGCGCCGAGTTCGCGCAGGTACGGGACGTCCTCGGGCTCGCCGAGCCGGACGAGCAGCCCGAGGCCCGCGGCGACGCCGTGGACGGTCGTCCCGTGGCGGACGAGCCGCCGGGCGAGGGTGCGGGCGGCGGCCGGGTCGGCGTGGTCGAGCGCGGCGGCGGTGGGGAAGACGAGCTGTTCGCGGACGCGGGTGGCGACGAGGGCGCGTTCGGTCTCGGCGGCGGCCCGGTCCGTGTCGGGTGCGGTCAGCCGGGCGAGCAGGAGGCGGGTGACGGCCTCGCGGGCTTCCCGGTACGGCGGGTGGTGTCCCGTTCCGTACGGCGGTCGCGCCGTGTCGGGGAGGGGGTGGCCGCCCCAGGGCGGCGGGGTGTCGGGTGCCGCGTCGCGCAGGCTTCTGGCGTACGCGTACAGGGAGGGCGCGGGCGTGGGCCGCGCGTGCGGGGCGCTCACCGCGCGGGGTGGGTCTCGATTCCGTGGATCATGGAGGCATCCTGCCCGGTGGCGCCTCCCGGACGCCAGGTGTTTCTCCGACGACCCGACCTTCGAATCGGGCCAAACATCGCCAACGGGTACGTATAGGCTGTCGGCCGCAGTTGTCCCGCCCGACCGACCGGAGTGTTCTCGGTGACCATCGCCCTCGATCCGTCCGACACCACCCCCGACACCGCCGCCGCCTCCCCCGAGCCGGAGGAGAACTTCTGGGTCCCGGAGGCCTCCCCCGCGCCCGAGGAGACCGGGGCGGCGGAGGCGCCCGAGGCCTCCGGGACGTCCGAGGAGACCGTCGAGGAGGAGGTGACCGCCGACCCCGCCGACCACGACCCGGTCGTCGTCCGGGACGCCCAGGACTTCGGGGTGTACGCGCGGACCGGCGGCTGGGCGTTCGCGCTCAAGGTGGCGCGCAGCGTGCGGCCCGGTGGGCAGGCGGCCGAGGGCACGGCGGCGCGGAAGGTGTCGGCGCGGGCGTTCGCCGCGCTCGCCGGGTGCTCGGCGGACCGCGTGATGCGCTACTACAAGGCGTGGGACATGGCGGCCGACGACGGTCTCGTGCCGCAGTTCGAGTTCCTCGAACCGGGCGCCGACATCGATCTGCCGGACGCCGACGTCTGGCTGTCGTACTACACCTCCCGCAACAGCGCCTCCTCCGTGCGCGGCCAGGCGATCAGCGCCGCCGCCGAGGCGGAGGGCATCCGGCCGACGAAGGCGCTGGAGGTGGCGGAGAACCCGACCGCGCTGCGGGCCGCGATCCTCGCCGACCCGGGGACGGCCGAGGCGGCGCGCGGGGCGCTGCTCGACCGGATGAAGGAGGACCCGGCGCTCCAGACGGAGCTGGCGCGGGCCATCGCCCGCACCGACGACCTGAAGAAGGCCGTCGCGACCGAGGCGAAGGTCGCGGACCGGATCGGCTACGTCCGCCAGATCGTCGAGAACGGGCAGATCAAGACGCCCGCCGGGCAGACCGTGGAGGCGCCGCCCGAGGTGCGCGCGGAGGCCGAGCGGCATCTGTCGCTGATCGACGAGCTGGACGACTCGGAGGAGGCCGGCGAGTGGGCCGGCGAGGCGTACGAGTCGGTGAAGGGGCTCGTCGCCAAGGCCGTCGAGGAGGACCCGGCGCTGCGGGTCCAGGAGCGGCGGACCCGCTTCTACAGCTCGCTCCAGAAGGCCACGAAGGTCTTCGAGGAGCTGACCCTCGACGAGGTGATGGAGGAGGAGATCTACGAGGAGGACATGCTCCAGCGCCTCGAAGCCCTCCAGGAGGCGATCGGCAGCTGCATCGCCGCTCTGCGCAAGGCCGCGCCGACCGCCCCCTGACGGGACCGGGCCCGTCAGTCCTGGTGGCCGAGCTGGAGGTCGCGCTCGGTGCGGCCGCCGCCGGCCACCTGGAGGACGGTGGCGACGGGCGGGTAGCCGGCGGCGATGACGGTGTACTCGCCGGAGGAGAGGTCGACGAAGCGGAAGGTGCCGTCGGGCCCGGTGGTGAGGGTGTCGACGACGTTCCCGGCCGCGTCGAGCAGGGTGACCCGGGCGTCCTCCACCGGGCGCCCGCCGCCGGCCCTGACCGTGCCGCGCAGGACCGCGCCGCCCGCCAGTTCGATGTCCTGGCGGGTCTCGCGGGAGGACTGGACGCTGACCGGGACGGCGGCGGGCCGGAAGGCGGGGGCGCTGGCCGCGAGGGTGTACTCGCCGGCGACCAGTTCGGTGATCACGTACCCGCCCTCGCGGCCGCTGCGGGTGGAGGCGACGACCTCGCCGCGGACGTCGGTGAGGGTGACGGCGGCGTCCCGGACGGGGCTGCCGTCGGCGGTGAGGACGCACCCCGCGAGGCGTCCGGCGCCGCCGAGGACGACGTCGAGGTCGACCGGCCGGTCCCCGACGGTGACGGAGACGGCCTGCGGCTGGTGGCCGCCGGCGGCGGCGATCAGCACGTACGAGCCGCTGGCGGGCACGCTGAGCGCGTACCGGCCGTCCTCGCCGCTGGCGCCGCGGCCGATCTGGCGCCCGCCGACGTCGATGAGGGTGAGCGCGGCGCGCGGGACGCGGCTGCCGTCGTGGTGCTGGACGGTGCCGCAGACGGGGACTCCGGTGTGGAGGTGCGCGGCCGGGGCGGCGGCGGGGGCCGCGTGGCGGGCGTGCGGGACGGCCTGGACGCCGGTGTCGAGGTGGGCGTCGACGGCCTCGGGGGCGGGGGTGTGGTGGGACACCAGCGGTTGCTCCTTGAGGAAGAAGGCGAGGACGAGGCCGAGCACGAGGACCGGCACGAGGTAGAGGAAGATGCGCGGCATGGCGTCCGCGTACGCCTGGATGTAGAGGTCGCGCAGGGCGGGCGGCAGGGCGTGCACGGTCTGCGGGGTGATCGCCTCGGCGGGCGGCAGGGCGGCCGCTCCGCCGGAGCTCCGGACCGCGGGGAGCCGGTCGGCGAGGGCGGAGTCGAGGCGGGCGGCGAAGAGGGTGCCGAAGATCGCGGCGCCGACGCTGCCGCCGATCTGGCGGAAGTAGTTGTGGGCGCTGGTGGCGGTGCCGAGGTCGGCGGGCCGGACGGCGTTCTGCACGGCGAGGATGAGCACCGGCATGATCAGGCCGATGCCGGTGCCGAGCACGGCCTGCCAGAGGCTGTGGGTGAGGCGGGGGGTGCCGATGTCCATGCGGGAGAGCAGGGCCATGCCGAGGACGGCGAGGGCGGAGCCGAGGATCGGGTAGATCTTGTAGCGGCCGGTGCGGCTGATGAGCTGGCCGGAGACGACGGAGGCGACGACGATCCCGCCCATCAGCGGCAGCATCAGGAGCCCGGACTCGGTGGCGGAGGCGCCCTCGACCATCTGGAGGAAGCTCGGCAGGTAACTGGCCGCCCCGAACAGGGCGATGCCGACGACGGCGCCGACGAGCGCGGTGACCGTGAAGACGGGGTCGCGGAACAGCCGCAGTGGGATGAGGGGTTCGGGTGCGCGGTGCTCGACGACCAGGAAGAGCAGCACGGTTCCGGCGGCGCCGCAGCCGAGGCCCAGGATGACCCGGTCGTCCCACTCGTACTCGGTACCGCCCCAACTGGTCAGCAGGACCAGGCAGGTGGAGGCGGCGGCGAGGAGCAGGGTGCCGAGGACGTCGAAGCGGCCGCGGGCCTTCGGCTTGGGCAGTTCGAGGACGGCGGCGACGACGGCGAGGGTGACGAGCCCGAAGGGCACGTTGAAGTAGAAGCACCAGCGCCAGGAGACGTGGTCGGTGAAGAAGCCGCCGAGGAGCGGTCCGGCGACGGAGGCGAGGCCGAAGGCGGCGCCGATCAGGCCCATGTAGCGGCCGCGTTCGCGGGCCGGGACGATGTCGGCGATGATCGCCTGGACGCCGATCATGAGGCCGCCGGCGCCGACGCCCTGGAGGGCGCGGAAGGCGATGAGCTCGTCCATGCTGCGGGACCAGCCGGCGAGTCCGGAGCCGATGACGAAGACGACGATGGCGAAGAGGAAGACGCTCTTGCGGCCGAGGAGGTCGCCGAGCTTGCCGTAGACGGGCAGGCCGATGGTGGAGGTCAGCAGGTAGGCGGTGATCGCCCAGGACATCCGGTCCAGGCCCTGGAGTTCGCCGACGATCTTCGGCAGGGCGGTGGCGACGATCATCTGCTCCAGGGCGGCGAGGAGCAGCGCGAGCATCAGGCCGAAGAAGACGAGCCGGACGCGGCGGGGGTCGAGGGGCGTCTCGGCCGGGGGCTTCGGCGGGGGTCCGGCGGGCGGGCCGTCCTCGGGGAGCGCTGCGGCTTCCCCGGCGTCTTTCACCAGCGTGATGGCACCCACGTACGGCTCCCCTCGTCATGGCGCCCCGGCTCGGTAGCGGCCTCGGCTGGGAGGCGGACTCGGGGACGGGCCATTCTTCGCATCGGGCGCGAAGCGGGAGCAAGTCGGGCGGTACGGGCGGAGGGTGGCGCGACGGGGGTGAACGACGGGGCGCGAGGGGGCACTTGTGGCGCTTCATCAGCGCGTTTGGCGAACTCCCCGCGCCCCCTCGGCGCGTCGGGCGCCGGTACGGGGGCGGCGGGGAATCCACTCGAATCGGTGAACGCCCCGGGCGTTACTTCTCGGTCTCGGCCGCCAGGTTGGCGAGCACGGCGTCGTAGATCCGGGCCAGGCCCTTGGGGGCGAAGGTCCGCTCGAAGAAGCCGCCGATGCCGCCGGCGCCGTTCCAGACGGTGGTGACGACGGCGCGGGACCTGCCCTCGCCGGCCGGGGTCACGGTCCAGGTGGTGACCATGGAGGAGTTGCGGTCCTTCTCGACGAGCTGTCCGTCGGTGGGCTCGGTGACCTCCAGGAGGCAGTCGCGGACGCGCTTGCTGGTGGCCTGGAGCTTCCAGTGGACGAGGGTGCCCTCGCCGTCGCCGCCCTCGCGCACCTCGTACTCGCTGAAGTGCTCGGGCAGCAGCTTCGCGCGCGCGCCGCTGTAGTCGGCCAGCGTGTCGAACACGGTCTCCGCGTCCGCCGCGATGATCCGTTCCGTCGTGGCCTCGACCTGCGCCATCGCATTTCCTCCAGCTGTCATGGGTTCTTCCAGGGGTGTGGGCCAAGCGAACCACGTGCCTCGCGGGGCGCGAAATCCGGGTTGCGACGATCAAGAGAACAGATGTTCTATTCTGGGGTCCACAGGAGTCGAACGTACGAACGAAGTCGATCGAGGAGGCGTCCATGCGCTGGGACCATCTGGGCGAGACCCCGCCCGCGCCCGCCGACACCGCCCTGTTCGGCATGGACGCGGTCACGACCCGCACCTTCGACACCCCCGAGTTCCGGGGGATCACCTTCCACGAGGTCCGCGCCCGCACCATCCTCAACCGGGTCCCCGGCGCCTCCCGGATGCCGTTCGAGTGGACCGTGAACCCGTACCGCGGCTGCACGCACGCGTGCGTCTACTGTTTCGCGAGGAAGACCCACAGCTACCTGGACCTCGACACCGGCCTCGGCTTCGACTCCCAGATCGTGGTCAAGGTCAACGCCGCCGAACTGCTCACCCGCCAGCTCGCCTCCCGCCGCTGGCAGGGCGCCCACATCGCCATGGGCACCAACGTCGACTGCTACCAGCGGGCCGAGGGCCGGTACCGGCTCATGCCCGGCATCCTCACGGCACTGCGCGACCGGGCCAACCCCTTCTCGATCCTCACCAAGGGCACCCTGATCCTGCGCGACCTGGAGCTGCTCACCCAGGCCGCCGAGGTCACCGAGGTCGGCGTCTCCGTCTCGGTCGGCTTCACCGACGAGGAGCTGTGGCGCACCGTCGAGCCCGGCACGCCCTCCCCGCACCGCCGCCTCGACGTGGTCCGCGTCCTCGGCGAGCACGGCATCGGCTGCGGCGTCCTGATGGCCCCCGTCGTCCCCTTCCTCGGCGACTCCCCCGAGCAGCTGCGCGCCACCGTCCGCGCCATCGCCGAGGCCGGCGCCGTCTCCGTCACCCCGCTCGTCCTCCATCTGCGGCCCGGTGCCCGCGAGTGGTTCATGAGCTGGCTCGCCCGCCACCACCCCCAGCTGGTCGGACGGTACGAGCGGATGTACGCCGGCGGGGCCTACGCGCCGACCTGGTACCAGCGCCGGATCACCCGCCAGGTCCACGAACTGGCCGCCGAGTACGGCATCGGACCGGCCCACCGGGCGGCCCCCCGGCGCGTCCCGCACCCCTCCCCCGCCCCGCCGTCCGGCGATCCGGAACAGCTCACCCTGCTCTGACCCCGGCGACACGCCGCAAGGTCACCTGACACGCCGTCATCGCCCCCTCCGTTCGGGTCGATTACCGGCGGAACAGGTCGTGTCCCGTGCCCCGCGGGGCACTCCACGCTCCATGACCACCCGCGCAGGAATGCTGATCGCCGCTGGGGCGCTGGTCGCCGGGACGGTCACCGTCCTGCCCGCGTCCGCCGCAGGCACCGGTGACCCGACCCCCCGCCCCCTCCCCGCCCTCTCCTGGACCGACTGCGGTACGAAGGCGTACCCCCGGCTCCAGTGCGCCACCCTGAAGGTGCCGCTCGTCCACGACGACCCGGCCGGCCGGAGCATCACGCTCGCGCTGACCCGGGTCCCGCACACCGCCAAGACCTCCGAGGGCCCCCTCCTGGTCAATCCCGGCGGCCCGGGCGGCAGCGGACGCGGCATGGCCGGCTACGTCGCCGCCTCGCTGCCCCCCGAGGTCGCCGCCCGGTACGACGTCATCGGCTTCGACCCGCGCGGCGTCGGCAGGAGCGAGCCCGCGCTCGACTGCCGGCCCGGCCACTTCGACCCGGTCCGCCCCGACTCGGTGCCGCGCGGCACCGACGCCGAACGCAACGCCCTGGAGCGCGCCCAGGCGTTCGCCGCCGCCTGCGGCAAGAAGCACGCCGACGTCCTCCCGTACATCGACACCGTCTCCACCGCCCGCGACCTGGACCTCATCCGGAAGGCACTCGACGCGGAGCGGCTCCACTACCTCGGCTACTCGTACGGGACCTACCTGGGCGCGGTCTACGCCCGGCTGTACCCGGAGCGGGTGGGACGCATGGCGCTGGACTCCGTCGTCAACCCGAACGGCGTCTGGTACGAGGACAACATCGCGCAGGACTACGCCTTCGACACCCGCCACAAGGACTTCATGGCCTGGGTGGCCGAGCACGACGCCGCCTACGGCCTCGGCACCGACCCGGCCGCCGTCGAGGCCGCCTGGTACCGGATGCGCGAGGAGCTGCGCGACTCCCCGGCCGGCGGCAAGGTCGGCCCCGGCGAGCTGGAGGACACCTTCCTGCCCGGCGGGTACTACGACGGCTACTGGCCGAAGCTGGCGAGCGCGTTCTCGGCGTACGTGAACGAGCGGGACCCGGCCCCGCTCACCGCCGCCTACGAGCGGTACGGCGAGGCCGACTCCGCCGCCGACAACGGCTACTCCGTCTACACCGCCGTCCAGTGCCGGGACGCCGCCTGGCCCAAGGACTGGAACGTCTGGCGGAAGGACAACTGGGACGTCCACGCCAAGGCGCCCTTCTCGACCTGGAACAACGCCTGGTACAACGCGCCCTGCGCGTTCTGGCCGGTGGAGCCGCTCACCCCGCCGGACGTCAGCAACGACCAGCTGCCGCCGGTCCTCATCCTCCAGGCCACCGACGACGCCGCCACCCCGTACGAGGGCGGACTCGCCCTGCACCGGATGGTCCGCGGCTCCAGCCTGGTCGTCGAGGAGGGCGGCGGGAACCACGGCGTCACGCTCGCCGGCAACGACTGCCTCGACGAGCACCTGAGCACCTTCCTCGCCACCGGCGCCGTGCCGCGGGCCGAGGGCGGGTCCGAGGTGGACGCGGTCTGCGCCGCCCTCCCGGCGCCGAAGCCCGACCCGGCACCTGCGAAGAAGGACACCGAGAAGAAGAAGTCCACCGAGAAGCCCGCGACCAAGGTCACCGAGAAGGCCGCCGTCAAGAAGGCGTCTGCCCGGGTCCTGCCGTCCGGGACGACCCTGCACGGACTCCTGGGGCACGTGCGCTGACCTGTGCTCCTCGTCACTCCTGACGCCCGCGCCCCTCCAGGGCGCGGGCGTTGTCAGTGGCGTGCGCGAGGATGTGGGGCATGACCAGCCACCTGACCCACGTCGCCGCTCCCGAGGGCGTCGCGCCCAGCCCGCAGTACAGCCACGTCGTCTGGGGCACGGGCCGGTTCGTCGCGATCTCCGGCCAGATCGCTCTCGACGCCTCGGGGGCCGTGGTGGGCGCGGGCGACCCGGCCGCGCAGGCCCGGCAGGTCTTCGCGAACCTGGAGCGCTGCCTGGCCGCCGCCGGCGCGGGCTTCGGGGACGTGGTGAAGCTGACCTACTTCCTCACGGACGTGGCGCACCTCCCGGCCCTGCGGGACGCGCGGGACGCGGCCTTCGCCGGGCTGCCGCTGCCCGCGAGCTCGGCGGTGCAGGTGGACGCACTGGTGCGGCCCGAACTGCTGATGGAGGTGGAGGCGTTCGCGCTGGTCCCGGAGCGGCGTCCGCAGGACGGACAGCCGGAGCTGCGGCTGATACGTTGACCCGCGTGTTCCTCTTCCGTGCGTAGGAGTCGGCGTTCCGACGACCGTGCCCAGGGCCTGTCCCCGGCGCGGCGTCCCGCCGTCCCCGCACGCCCGGCGCGCTCCCCCGAAGGGTGACGCGCGCCCTCCTTCGAGGAACACCACCATGTCCGTGTCACCCCCCGCCCTCACGCCTGCCCGCGTCCCCTCGTACGCGGCGGTCCTGCGGGCCCCGCACGCGCGCCGGACCTTCGGCGCCGCCCTGCTCGGCCGGCTCTCCTACGGGACGGCCCCGCTCTCCCTGCTGCTCGCCGTGAAGGCGACGACCGGCTCGTACGCCACGGCCGGCACCGCGCTCGCCGCCTTCGGGCTCACCTCCGTCGTGCTGTCGCCGGCCCGGGCCTCCCTCGTCGACCGGTACGGCCCCGGCCGCGCCCTCCCGCCGCTGATCCTCGGGTACGGGGCGCTGCTGGCCGCCCTCGCCGCGGTCTGTGCCCGGCCCGGCACCCCGGGCGCCGTCCTGGTGGCCCTGTCGGCCGTGGCGGGCACGGTGACGCCGCCGCTGGGGCCGGTGATGCGGGCCCTGTGGAGCCGGCTGCTCTCCGACCGGGACCTGCTGCGGCGGGCGTACAGCCTGGACACGGTGGCGGAGGAACTGCTCTTCGTCACGGGCCCGTTGCTGGTGGGGCTGGTGCTGCTGGCGGCGACGCCGGCGGCCGGGCTCGCGCTGGGCGCGGCCCTGATCCTGACGGGCGGTCTGCTCTTCACGGCCTCGCCGCTGACCAGGTCCGTGCCGGGCGCGGCGGCGGCCCCCGCCGCCGCACCGCACGACGGAACGTCCCTGCGCGGTCTCGGCCCGGCGGTGGCCGGGTCGGCCGCCGTGGGCCTCTGCCTGGGGGCGGTGGAGCTGCTGGTGGTGGCGTTCACGGACGCGGCCGGACGGCCCGGGCTGATGCCGTGGGCGATGGCGGCCCTCTCCGCGGGCAGCGCCGTCGGCGGTCTGCTGTTCGGGGCGGTGCCGTGGCGGGGCTCGCTCGCGACCCGGCTCGCGGTCCTGGGGCTCGCGCTCGGCGCGGTGCTCGGCGCGACGGGGCTGGCACCGCATCCGTACGTCCTGGTCGCGGGGGTCGCGCTGGGCGGGCTGTGCGTGGCGCCGGCGCTCACGACCGCGTATCTGCTCGCCGACGAGGCCGTCGCGGCCGAGCGGCGCACCCGGGCCGGCGCCTGGGTGAACACGGCCTTCAACGCGGGCAACACGGCGTCGACCGCCGGAGCGGGGCTGCTGGTGGGCCGGCTCCCGCTGGTCGTCTGCTTCGCGCTGGCGGCGCTCCCGCCGGTCGTCGTCGGGCTCGCCGGGGTCCTCGCCGCGGCCCGGGGCCGCGCCGGGTCAGACCGCCGGGCCGCCGAGCAGGGCCAGCGAGCGCTCGGCGGCGCGGCCTAGCCGGGGGTGCGGGAGGGCGGCTTCCAGGACGTCCCGGGCCAGGGGGTCGCCCAGGGCGCCGAGGCCCTCGACGCAGGCCAGGCCGACCCGCCAGTGGGGGTCGCCGGCGGCGAGCCGGCGCTCCAGGACGGTGACGAGGGCCGGGACGGACTCCGGGGCCCGCAGGTCGGCGAGCAGCCGTACCGGCAAGAGGGCGTAGGCGGCCCGGAGTTCGTTGGTGGCCAGGGCGGCGGCGGCCCGGGCGGTGCGCGGGTCGCCGAGCCGGACGAGGGCGTGGGCGGCGGTGACGCAGCGCTCGGGGTCCCGGTGGTTGAGCAGGAGGACCAGGGCCTCGAAGGCGCGCGGGTCGCCGGTCGTGCCGAGCCGGTAGGCGGCGATCTCGCGGGCCCAGAGCGGCTGCCCCGGGGCGGTGAGCCGGGCGTGGAGTTCCTCGGGATCGGTGGTGGCGGCGAGTTCTCCGAATGCGGCGGGAACGGTTCCTTCTTCGTTCTCGATCTCGTCCCGCAATCGATCGATCATCGAGCAGAATTCGGGATCCGCGGAGAATCCCTCGGCGTTTTCCATGAATCCGAGGCTATCCGCGATCCACATCACATTTTCCCGACTTCCCAGGACTGGCGCGCTCGTTACCCGCCGGTTAATCTCAAGTGAGCGGGGAACCCCCGCACTTCTCGCCGCGGCCTGGTGACGCAGCCGTGGTGAGCGCTGGTCGGTTCGGCAGTTCTCGACGCGGCTCAGGGACAGAGCCTTCGTCCTTTCTTTTCCCAGGCCCTCGCCGCCGTGCGCCGGGGCCGTACCCCCGTACACCGCGGCGCCGCCTCCGGGCGGCCGACCGCGCTCCCGGTATTTCCCGCGCCCCTTCTCCCTCCGCGCGCGCACCGCCCTCAGTCGTCACTCTTCCTCCCAGGAGTCCCCTGATGGACACCCCTCTCTCCACCATCGCCGTCGTCGGTCTCGGCACCATGGGCACCGGCATCGCCGACGTCCTCGTCCGGGCCGGCCGCGAGGTCGTCGGCATCGACATCAGCGAGTCCGCGGCCGCCCGGGCCGTCGCCGCCCTGGAGGCGTCCACCGCCCGCGCCGTGGCCCGTGAGCGCATCACCGAGGACGAGCGGCAGGACGCGCTGGCGCGCTTCCGCGTCTACTCGGACCTCCAGGCCGCCGCCGCGGCCGACCTCGTCATCGAGGTGGTCCCGGAGGCGTACGAGACCAAGCAGGAGGTGTTCCGGGCGCTCGACGGGATCGTCCGGCCGGACGCCATCCTCGCCACCGGCACCAACGCCCTCTCGGTGACCCGGCTCGCCGCCGACTCGGCGCACCCGGAGCGCGTCCTCGGCCTGCACTTCTTCGCGCCGGTGCAGGCGATGAAGCTGGTCGAGGTGGTCTCCTCGGTGCTGACCGACCCGCGCGCGGTGGACGCCGTCACCCGACTGGCCGAGGACCTCGGCAAGGAGCCGGTCGCGGTCGGCGACCGGGCCGGCTTCATCGCGGACGGCCTGCTCTTCGGCTACCTGAACCAGGCGGCGGCCATGTACGAGGCCCGCTACGCCTCCCGCGAGGACATCGACGCGGCGATGAAGCTGGGCTGCGGCCTGCCGATGGGCCCGCTGGAGCTGCTCGACCTGGTGGGCATCGACACCGCCCGTACCGTCCTCGACGCGATGTACCAGGCGTCCCACGACCGGCTGCACGCCCCCGCCCCGATCCTGAAGCAGCTCTCCGAGGCCGGTCTGACCGGCCGCAAGGCGGGCCGCGGCTTCTACACGTACGCGGCGCCGGGCGCGGCCGAGAAGGTCGCCGACGCGCAGACCCCCGCGGCCTCGGGCGCCGGCGGCGCGGGCCGCGAGGTGCGCTCGGTGGGCGTGGCCGGCTCGGGCACGATGGCCTCCGGCATCGCCGAGGTCTTCGCCAAGGCCGGGTACGACGTCGTCCTCGCCGCCCGCTCGCAGGAGAAGGCGGACGCGGCCAAGGCGTACATCGCCAAGTCGCTGGCCCGCTCGGTGGACAAGGGCCGGCTGACCGGCGAGGCCCGTGACGAGACGCTGGCCCGGATCACCCCGGCCGGTTCGCTGGACGCCTTCGCCGACGTCGACCTGGCGGTCGAGGCGGTCGCCGAGGACCTGGGGATCAAGCAGGAGCTCTTCGCCCGCCTGGACAAGATCTGCAAGCCGGGCGCGGTGCTCGCCACCACGACCTCCTCGCTGCCGGTGGTGGCCTGCGCCAAGGCCACCACGCGCCCGCAGGACGTCATCGGGATGCACTTCTTCAACCCGGCGCCGGCGATGAAGCTGGTCGAGATCGTCCGCACGGTGCTGACCGCCGACGACGTGCACGCCACCGTCCGCGAGGTCACCGCGAAGATCCGCAAGCACGGTGTGGACTGCGGCGACCGGGCCGGCTTCATCGTGAACGCGCTGCTGTTCCCGTACCTGAACAACGCGGTCAAGATGGTCCAGGAGCACTACGCGACGCTGGACGACATCGACACGGCGATGAAGCTGGGCGGCGGCTACCCGATGGGGCCGTTCGAGCTCCTGGACGTGGTCGGCCTGGACGTCTCGCTGGCGATCGAGAAGGTGCTGCACCGCGAGTTCCGCGACCCGGGCCTGGCCCCGGCGCCGCTCCTGGAGCACCTGGTGGCGGCCGGCTGCCTCGGCCGCAAGACGGGGCGCGGCTTCCGCGAATATGCCCGGCGCTGAGCCCACCGATCCGGGACAGGGGTGGGGCGGGCTGCTCGAGCCCTTCGGCGGCCCGCCCCCGCGGGCGCGTCTTCCTGCACGGATGCAGTACGTTCGGGTCATGCCCAAGGCCGTGAAGACACCCCGTGCCACCTCTCCGTCCGACGCTCAGGAGAGCGCGGCGGGGACCCGTGCCGCCGCGCAGCGGCTGAAGATGCGGCGGGAGCTGGCGGCCGCCGCGATGGAGCTCTTCGCGACGAAGGGGTACGAGGCCACCACGGTCGACGAGATCGCGGCGGCGGCCGGGGTGGCCCGGCGGACCTTCTTCCGCCACTTCCGGTCCAAGGAGGAGGCGATCTTCCCGGACCACGACGACACGCTGGTGCGGGCGGAGGCGGTGCTGAACGCGGCCCCGCCGCACGAGCACCCGCTGGACACCGTGTGCCGGGGCATCAAGGAGGTCATGAAGATGTACGCGGGCTCTCCCGCGATCTCCGTGGCGCGCTACCGGCTGACCCGTGAGGTGCCGACGCTGCGGGAGCGCGAGATCGCCTCGGTGGCCCGCTACGAGCGGCTCTTCACCCGCTATCTGCTGGGCCACTTCGACGAGCGGGACCACCACGACGGCAACGACGACCCGCTGCTCGCCGAGGTGGCGGCCTCGGCGGTGGTCACCGCCCACAACCACGTGCTGCGGCGGTGGCTGCGGGCCGGCGGCCAGGGCGACGTGGAGAGCCAGCTCGACCACGCCTTCGCGATCGTCCGGGAGACCTTCGGGACGGGCATAGGCGCGGGGCGCCCGGCCCCCTCCCCCCAGCAGGCCGAACGGACGCCTCAGGAGGCGCCGCCGGCCCGGGTCGCCGCCTCGGGTGACGTGGTGGTCGCCGTGGCCCGTACCGACGCTCCGCTGGACGAGGTCATGCGGACCATCCAGCAGGCACTCACGAAGGGCTGAGAGGCACTTCTCCCGCACCTTCGAAGGTCCGACACGAGGGCCGCCCCCGGTTTTCCGGGGGCGGCCCTCGTCGCGTTGTCCCAGCTCACGGGCCCATTCGATCGATCATCGCTCATCCGTGAGCACCTTTTCGCATCTGAGAGAAATTGTTGGCACCGAGTGCCTTGTCACGTGACACGGCGTGCCATACGTTGATGTTGTCCGGGCGGCCGGAGCACAGCGAAAGACCGTGTTCCGGCTGTCCCCGCAGCCCTACGGCCGTGCGCCCGGACGCCTGCGTCACAGGCACCCTCGCGCCCCACCACCGGCGCCGCCACCGCACCACCCGAGCCGAACCGACGGCACACCTCCACAGCAGCAGCACTCCCCGACGTATCCCTCAGGCGTCCGCTCCCGGACGCTCTCCGCCGGAGGCACACCGTGAAGGAAATCCTGGACGCGATCCAGTCGCCGGACGCCACGTCCGCCGACTTCGCGAACATCAAGCTCCCCGAGTCGTACCGGGCCGTCACCGTCCACAAGGACGAGGCGGAGATGTTCGCCGGAGTCGCCAGCCGCGACAAGGACCCCCGCAAGTCGCTCCACCTCGACCAGGTCGCGCTGCCCGAGCTCGGCCCGGGCGAGGCGCTCGTCGCCGTCATGGCCAGCTCCGTGAACTACAACTCGGTCTGGACCTCGATCTTCGAGCCGGTCTCGACCTTCGGCTTCCTGGAGCGCTACGGACGCCTCTCCGAGCTCACCAAGCGCCACGACCTGCCGTACCACGTCATCGGCTCCGACCTCGCCGGCGTCGTCCTGCGCACCGGCCCGGGCGTCAACGCCTGGAACCCGGGCGACGAGGTCGTCGCGCACTGTCTGTCGGTCGAGCTGGAGTCCTCCGACGGCCACAACGACACCATGCTCGACCCCGAGCAGCGGATCTGGGGCTTCGAGACCAACTTCGGCGGCCTCGCCGAGATCGCGCTCGTCAAGTCCAACCAGCTGATGCCGAAGCCGCGGCACCTCAGCTGGGAGGAGGCCGCCGCGCCCGGCCTGGTCAACTCGACCGCCTACCGCCAGCTGGTCTCCCGCAACGGCGCCGGCATGAAGCAGGGCGACAACGTCCTCATCTGGGGCGCCAGCGGCGGCCTCGGCTCCTACGCCACCCAGTTCGCCCTGGCCGGCGGCGCCAACCCGATCTGTGTCGTCTCCTCCCCGGAGAAGGCCGACATCTGCCGCTCCATGGGCGCCGAGGCGGTCATCGACCGCAACGCCGAGGGCTACCGGTTCTGGAAGGACGAGAACACCCAGGACCCGCGCGAGTGGAAGCGCTTCGGCTCCAAGATCCGCGAGCTGACCGGCGGCGAGGACATCGACATCGTCTTCGAGCACCCGGGCCGCGAGACCTTCGGCGCCTCCGTCTACGTCACCCGCAAGGGCGGCACGATCACCACCTGCGCCTCCACCTCGGGCTACATGCACCAGTACGACAACCGCTACCTGTGGATGTCGCTGAAGCGGATCATCGGCTCGCACTTCGCCAACTACCGCGAGGCGTGGGAGGCCAACCGCCTGATCTCCAAGGGCAAGATCCACCCCACCCTCTCCAAGGTCTACTCGCTGGACGAGACCGGCCAGGCCGCCTACGACGTCCACCGCAACCTGCACCAGGGCAAGGTCGGCGTCCTCGCGCTCGCGCCCGAGGAGGGCCTGGGCGTCAGCGACCCCGAGCTCCGCGCCCAGCACATCGACGCCATCAACCGCTTCCGGAACATCTGAGGTCCCGAAGATGACTGAGCGCCAGAAGGACCGGCCGTGGCTCATGCGGACGTACGCCGGTCACTCGACCGCCGAGGCGTCCAACGAGCTGTACCGGCGCAACCTCGCCAAGGGTCAGACCGGTCTGTCGGTCGCCTTCGACCTGCCGACCCAGACGGGCTACGACCCCGACCACGTCCTCGCCCGCGGCGAGGTCGGCCGGGTCGGCGTCCCCGTCTCGCACCTCGGTGACATGCGCCGGCTGTTCCAGGACATCCCCCTGGAGCAGATGAACACCTCGATGACCATCAACGCCACGGCGATGTGGCTCCTGGCGCTCTACCAGGTGGCGGCCGAGGAGCAGGGTGCGGACATCACCAGGCTCCAGGGCACCACGCAGAACGACATCGTGAAGGAGTACCTGTCGCGCGGGACGCACGTCTTCCCGCCCGGCCCCTCGCTCCGCCTCACGACCGACATGATCGCGTACACGGTCAACAACATCCCGAAGTGGAACCCGATCAACATCTGCAGCTACCACCTGCAGGAGGCGGGGGCCACTCCGGTCCAGGAGATCTCGTACGCGATGTCCACCGCCATCGCGGTCCTCGACTCCGTCCGCGCCTCGGGCCAGGTGCCCGAGGAGCGGTTCGGCGAGGTCGTCGCCCGCATCTCCTTCTTCGTGAACGCGGGCGTCCGCTTCATCGAGGAGATGTGCAAGATGCGCGCCTTCGGCCGCATCTGGGACACGATCACCCGCGAGCGGTACGGGATCGAGGACGCCAAGCAGCGGCGCTTCCGCTACGGCGTCCAGGTCAACTCGCTCGGCCTCACCGAGGCCCAGCCGGAGAACAACGTCCAGCGGATCGTCCTGGAGATGCTGGCCGTCACCCTCTCCAAGGACGCCCGCGCCCGCGCCGTCCAGCTCCCGGCCTGGAACGAGGCCCTGGGCCTCCCCCGGCCCTGGGACCAGCAGTGGTCGCTGCGCATCCAGCAGGTCCTCGCCCACGAGTCCGACCTGCTGGAGTACGAGGACATCTTCGCCGGCTCCCACGTCATCGAGGCCAAGGTCGACGCCCTCGTGGACGAGTGCCTGGCCGAGATCGACCGGATCCAGGAGATGGGCGGCGCGATGGCCGCCGTCGAGTCCGGCTACCTCAAGGCCCAGCTGGTCTCCTCGCACGCCGAGCGGCGCGCCCGGATCGAGTCCGGCGAGGACAAGATCGTCGGCGTGAACGTCTTCGAGACGACCGAGCCGAACCCGCTCACCGCCGACCTCGACACCGCGATCCAGACCGTCGACCCGGCCGTCGAGGCCCGCGTGGTCGACGCCGTCACCCGCTGGCGCGCCGAGCGGCAGGAGTCCACGGACCGCCAGGGCAACGGCGACCCGTTCGTCTTCCCGACGACCCAGCAGGCCCTGGAGCAGCTCAAGGAGGCCGCGCGGGGCACCGAGAACCTCATGGAGGCCACCCTGGAGTGCGCCCGCGCCGGTGTCACCACCGGCGAGTGGGCCGGGGCGCTGCGCGAGGTCTTCGGCGAGTACCGCGCCCCCACCGGCGTCTCCTCCGCCCCGGTCGCCGTGCCGGCCGAGTCCGGCTCCCCGCTGGCCGAGGTCCGCCGCAAGGTCGACCGGACCGCCGAGGACCTGGGCATCGGCAAGCTCCGCTTCCTGGTCGGCAAGCCGGGCCTCGACGGGCACTCCAACGGCGCCGAGCAGATCGCCGTCCGGGCCCGCGACGCCGGCTTCGAGGTGGTCTACCAGGGCATCCGGCTCACCCCGGAGCAGATCGTGGACGCCGCCCTGGAGGAGGACGTGCACGCCGTCGGCCTGTCGATCCTCTCCGGCTCGCACGCCCAGCTCGTCCCGGACGTCCTCGACCGCCTCCGGGACGCCGGCGCCACCGACATCCCGGTCGTGGTGGGCGGGATCATCCCCCACGCCGACGGCGAGGAACTGCGCCGGGCGGGCGTCGCCGCGGTCTTCACCCCGAAGGACTTCGGCATCACCGAGATCATCGGCCGTATCGTCGACGAGATCCGGAAAGCCAACAAGCTGAACCCCCTCGAACGCACGGAGGTCCCCGCATGACCAGCACCGCTTCCCCTGTGAACCGGCTGCGCCCCCGCCGCTCCTGTCTCGCGGTGCCCGGCTCCAACCCGCGCTTCCTGGAGAAGGCCCAGGGCCTCGCCGCCGACCAGGTCTTCCTCGACCTGGAGGACGCCTGCGCCCCGCTGGCCAAGCCCGAGGCCCGCCACACCATCGTGAAGTTCCTCAACGAGGGCGACTGGACCGGCAAGACCCGCGTGGTCCGCGTCAACGACTGGACGACCCACTGGACGTACCGGGACGTCGTCACCGTCGTCGAGGGCGCCGGCCAGAACCTCGACTGCATCATGCTGCCGAAGGTCCAGGACGCCCAGCAGATCGTCGCGCTCGACCTGCTGCTCACCCAGATCGAGAAGACGATGGGCTTCGAGGTCGGCAAGATCGGCATCGAGGCGCAGATCGAGAACGCCCAGGGCCTGACCAACGTCAACGCGATCGCCCAGGCCTCCCAGCGCGTCGAGACGATCATCTTCGGCCCGGCGGACTTCATGGCCTCCATCAACATGAAGTCCCTGGTCGTCGGCGAGCAGCCGCCCGGCTACCCGGCGGACGCGTACCACCACATCCTGATGAGCATCCTGATGGCGGCCCGCGCCAACAACCTCCAGGCGATCGACGGCCCCTACCTCCAGATCCGTAACCAGGAGGGGTACCGGGCGGTGGCGCAGCGCGCCGCGGCCCTGGGCTTCGACGGCAAGTGGGTGCTCCACCCGGACCAGGTCGCCGCCGCGAACGAGATCTTCTCGCCGTCGCAGGAGGACTACGACCACGCCGAGCTGATCCTCGACGCGTACGACTACTACACGTCCGAGGCCGGCGGGAAGAAGGGCTCCGCGATGCTCGGCGACGAGATGATCGACGAGGCGTCCCGCAAGATGGCCCTGGTCATCTCCGGCAAGGGCCGTGCCGCCGGCATGCAGCGCACCAGCAAGTTCGAGATCCCGGAGGCCTGAGAGCGATGCAGTTCGGCCGTACCTACGAAGAGTTCGAAGTCGGTGCCGTCTACAAGCACTGGCCCGGAAAGACGGTCACCGAGTACGACGACCACCTCTTCTGCCTGCTGACGATGAACCACCATCCGCTGCACATGGATGTGAACTACGCCGAGAACACGACGGACTTCAAGAAGAACGTCGTCGTCGGCAACTACATCTACTCGCTGCTGCTCGGCATGTCCGTGCCGGACGTCTCCGGCAAGGCCATCGCCAACCTGGAGATCGAGTCGCTGCGGCACGTGGCGCCGACCTTCCACGGCGACACGATCTACGGCGAGACCACGGTCCTCGACAAGACGCCGTCGAAGTCGAAGAGCGACCGCGGCATCGTCTACGTCGAGACCAAGGGCTACAAGCAGGACGGCACCTTGGTGTGCGTCTTCCGCCGCAAGGTGATGGTCCCGACCGCCGAGTACATCGAGGCGCGCGGCGGCGAGCAGGCCGGCCGGCCCGAGCTGAAGGAACAGGGGAAGTAGTCATGGCGCGACTCGCCCAGACCCACGGTCTGACCGATGTCCAGCAGGAGATCCTCGCCACCGTGCGGGACTTCGTCGACAAGGAGATCATCCCGGTCGCGACCGAGCTGGAGCACCGCGACGAGTACCCCCAGCAGATCGTGGACGGGCTCAAGGAGCTCGGCGTCTTCGGTCTGATGATCCCCGAGGAGTACGGGGGCCTGGGTGAGTCGCTGCTCACCTACGCGCTGTGCGTGGAGGAGATCGCGCGCGGCTGGATGTCGGTCTCCGGCATCATCAACACCCACTTCATCGTCGCGTACATGCTGAAGCAGCACGGCACCCAGGAGCAGAAGGAGTACTTCCTTCCGCGGATGGCGGCCGGCGAGACGCGCGGCGCGTTCTCGATGTCGGAGCCGGGCCTCGGCTCGGACGTGTCGGCCATCACCTCGAAGGCGGTGAAGGACGGCGACGAGTACGTCCTGAACGGCCAGAAGATGTGGCTGACCAACGGCGGTACGTCAACGCTGGTCGCCGTTCTCGTCCGAAGTGACGAAGGCCACCCCGAGGGCACCGCGCCCCACAAGTCGATGACGACCTTCCTCGTCGAGAAGGAGCCCGGCTTCGGAGAGGTCCGCCCCGGCCTCACCATCCCCGGCAAGATCGACAAGATGGGCTACAAGGGCGTCGACACGACCGAGCTCATCATGGACGGCCTGCGCATTCCGGCCAATCGGGTCCTCGGCGGGGTCACCGGGCGAGGGTTTTACCAAATGATGGACGGCGTCGAGGTCGGCCGCGTGAACGTGGCGGCCCGTGGTTGCGGCGTCGCTCAGCGTGCTTTCGAACTCGGCGTCCAGTATGCCCAACAGCGTCACACTTTCGGAAAGCCGATCGCCCAGCACCAGGCGATCCAGTTCAAGCTGGCCGAAATGGCTACCAAGGTCGAGGCCGCCCATGCGATGATGGTGAACGCAGCACGCAAAAAGGACTCCGGGGAACGAAACGACCTCGAAGCAGGGATGGCGAAGTACCTCGCCTCCGAATACTGCAAGGAGGTCGTGGAGGATGCCTTCCGCATTCACGGCGGCTACGGGTTCTCGAAGGAGTACGAGATCGAGCGCCTCTACCGTGAGGCGCCGATGCTGCTCATCGGTGAAGGTACCGCCGAGATCCAGAAAATGATCATTGGCCGCCGCCTGCTGGAGGAGTACCGCTTCCAGGGCTGATTGTCGGTTTTGAGTCGATTCGGCCGCGAAGAAGATCACACACTGTGCTCGTCTTCCGGCCGTCGACTCGGTTCCTGGCTTGCCCAGTTGCGCCCCGCAACCGATAGCATCGCCGGAAAGCCGCCGTCCCCCGTTGCCAGCGCGGCATCATCCGCTACGAAGGTCATCCATGCCCCACAGCCCAAACTCTGCACACCGCGACAGCCTCAAGGGCGTACGCATCGCACGCGGAGCATCGCCGTGGCTTCTGCCGACCGTCGCCACGGCGGCGCTCAGCCTCGCGCGCTCCGGCCGCTCGAAGCGCGCCAGGGCAATCGCCGTGCCGACCACCGCGCTCGCGGCCGGCATGCTGTGGTTCTTCCGCGACCCCGAGCGCGAGATCGCTCAGGGCCGCGTCATCTCCCCGGCCGACGGCGTGGTGCAGAGCATCATGCCGTGGAAGGACGGGCGCACCCGGGTCGCCATCTTCATGAGCCCGCTGAACGTGCACGTCAACCGTGCGCCGCTGGCCGGCACGGTGACCTCGGTCGAGCACGTCCCCGGCGGCTTCGTCCCGGCCTTCAACAAGGAGTCCGAGAACAACGAGCGCGTCGTCTGGCACTTCGACACCGAGCTCGGTGACATCGAGATGGTCCAGATCGCGGGTGCCGTGGCGCGGCGCATCGTGCCGTACATCCCGCAGGGGACGAAGGTCGAGCAGGGTGACCGGATCGGCCTGATCCGCTTCGGCTCGCGGGTCGACATCTACCTCCCGGAGGGTGTCGAGGTCGCCGTCGAGGTCGGACAGGTCACGACCGCGGGGGTGACTCGCATTGACCGTGATTGATCCCGACACACGAGCCGCCGACTGGGTCGCCGACGCCGAGGCGGAGGCGGCCGAAGAGGCGGAGGAGATGCCGCTGTCGCTGAGGCTGTCCATAGCGGACGCCCTCACGCTCGGCAACGCCACGTGTGGCTTCATGGCGGTGTACTTCACCACCACGGGCATCCTCATCCCGCACCTCACCGGCAGCACGGAGACGGGCATGGCGCGGAACAGCGCCGCCACCGCCGTGATACTGATGCTGTGCGCGGCGATCTTCGACCTCTTCGACGGCATCGTGGCGCGCAAGCTCCGCAGCTCGCCGATGGGCGCCGAGCTCGACAACCTGTCGGACCTGATCAGCTTCGGTCTGGCCCCGGCGTACTTCGTGCTCGTCTACGGCATGGTCGCGGACGACGCGCAGCAGAAGGTCTCGGCCGTCGCCGCGATCGTGGTGCTGCTCGCCGTGGTGCTGCGGCTGGCCCGGTTCTCCTGCGTGACGATGAAGGACGGCATGTTCCAGGGCATGCCGAGCCCCTTCGGCGCGCTGACGGTGGTCTCGATCATCCTCCTTGAGCTGCCGTTCATCCCGACGCTGCTGGCGATCATCGGCACGGCGTGGCTGATGGTGAGCCGGGTCGAGTACCCCAAGCCGCGGGGTGTCCTCGCCGCGGCCATGCTCAGCTGGATCGTCGGAGCGATGGCCATGCTGGCCGCCTGGGCGTTCGACGCCCCGGGCGGGCAGTTCCTGCTCCAGGCCGGCTGTGCCCTCCAGGTCGTGCTGGGCGCCGTGATCCCCCTCTTCGCGACGGCCCGCCGAGTCAACACCTTCCGCGGCAACCGGCGGGAGAGCCGGGAGGCGCGGCAGGCGGAGGCGGCGCAGCTGCGCTGACCCCGGCCGCACGGAACGGGTGAAGGGCCCGGAAGCATCGCGCTTCCGGGCCCTTCGTCATGCCGTCATGCCGTCATGCCGTCATGCCGCCAGGACCTTGTAGTAGAGGGTGGTGGGCCGCAGGACGCCGGCCGGGTCGGCGGCGTACTCCGGGATGGTGCCGGCCGCGGTCCAGCCGGCGCCCCGGTACAGGCGCTCGGCGGGGCTGTCGGTCTGGGTGTCCAGGACGAGGAGGGTGAGGCCGGTGGCGGCCGCGTGGGCCTCGGCGGCGGCCAGGAGGCGGCGGCCGAGGCCCCGGCCGCGGGCCGAGCGGTGGACGAGGAGCCGGGCGATCTCGCCGCGGTGGCGGCCGTTGGCGGTGGCGGTACGGGCGAGGGTGACGGCCCCGGTGACCGCGCCGTCCGGCCCGAAGGCCGCCCAGACGTCCCGGGTGCCCGCGGTCCCGGCCCACCAGGCGGCCGCCTCGGCCGGCTCCACGGGCGCCAGGAAGCCGACGGAGGCGCCGCCGTCGACGGCGTCCACGAGGAGCGCGGCGAGCCCCCCGGTGTGCTCCCGCACGGCGTCGGGGGTGAGGAGCTCGACGCGGTCGCCGGGCGCGAGGCGCTTCTCCAGGCAGAGCAGGCCGGGGCGGTCGTCCCAGGACGGGGCGGACTCGAAGCCGAGCTTGCGGTAGAGGGCGAGGGGGCCCTGGCGCCACTCCCAGACGGTGAGCCGGACGCGCTCGGCCCCGGCCGCGGCGGCCCGGCGCAGCGCCTCGCGCATCAGGGCCCCGGCGAGGCCCCGGCCGCGGGCCGCCGGCTCGACCCACACCCGCTTGACCTCGGGCACGGGCCCGGCCTTCAGGACGAGGCAGCCGACGGCCTCGCCCGTCTCCGGCGCGGCGGCGAGCAGCACGGTGTCGGCGGCGAAGGCGGTGACGGGGTCCTCGGCCTCGGCACGGCGGGCGGCCGGCAGGTCGGCGGGCCCGGTCACCGCGGCGCCCTTCTCGGCCTCGGTGGCGAGGTGGTAGGCGGTGAGCAGGGCGGGCAGGCGGGGGTGTGCGGCGTTCTCCTCGATCACAAGGTTCATGATCCGAGCATCACACCGGAAGATTTCCTTCAGGTGACGCGCGCGGCGGGGGGGGGGCGGGGGGCGCTCGACGCGCCCGGGGGGGGCGGGGGGGCTGGGGGGGTGGAGAGC
>NZ_JBHYKM010000059.1:0-12120 GCF_042741435.1 Streptomyces sp. NPDC058955
GGACCTCCGAGAGGTCCGGGGCACCGCCTTTTCCGGTGCTTCGTGCGCGTCAGCGCATCTTTCCGCCGCGCGGCATCTTCATGCCCTTGGGCATCGGGCCCTTCGGCAGCGGCATGTTGCTCATGAGGTCGCCCATCGCCCGCAGCCGGTCGTTGGCGGCCGTCACCTGGGGACCGCTGAGCAGCCGGGGCAGCTTCAGCATCTTGGTGCGGACCTTCTTGAGCGGGACCTGGCCCTGCTCCTCGTCGTTGCCGACGACGATGTCCGTCACCGGCACGTCGACCAGGATGCGGGCCATCTTCTTCTTCTCGGCCGCGAGGAGGGGCTTCAGCCGGTTCGGGTTGCCCTCGCCGACCAGGACGATGCCCTGGCGGCCGACCGCCCGGTGCACCACGTCCTGGCTGCGGTTCATCGCGACCGCGGGGGTCACGGTCCAGCCGCGCCCGATGTTCTGCAGCACCGCCGCGGCGGCGCCCGGCTGTCCCTCCATCTGCCCGAAGGCCGCCCGCTCGGCGCGCCGTCCGAAGACGATCGCCATCGCCAGCAGCGCCAGGACGAAGCCCAGGATGCCCAGGTAGACCGGGTGTCCGATCAGGAAGCCGATACCGAGGAGGACACCGAGTACGACGATGCCCACGCCGGCCACGACGAGCCCGACCTTGGGGTCGGCCTTCCGGGTCATCTTGTACGTGAGGGCGATCTGCTTCAGTCGCCCGGGGTTCGCGGCGTCAGCGCCGCCCGTGTTTGCCTTCCTCGCCATGCCTTGAAGTCTACGTGGCCCGCGACGTCCGGCCAGACGCGGCCTCCAGGACGTGCTGGGCCTCGATGCGGTCCTTGGCGCGGCGGCGGTCCTCCAGGACGGAGGTCCAGGCGTTGCGCCGGGCGGTGCGCTGTCCGGCGCCGAGGACCAGGGCCTCGACGGCCCGGAGGGCACCGGTGACGGACGGGAGGGCACTGACGCGGACGTGCGTCGACGCGGCCGGCATGAGGGGTCCTCTCTCGGGAGCGGGTGAGACGAGGTGGGGGGCGAGCGGATGGTGGCGGTGCGTGGAACCATGCTCACAGAACGGTGTTACCAGGGCATGACCCGACGGTCAAACCCTGATGAAACGCTGATGCGGGACCCCCGGACGGCGGAGCGGCCCGTACCGCCCCGCTGAACTGCGGGGCCGTACGGGCCGCTCTCCGAGGCGTATTACCTGTCGGTAACCACCTGTGCCGCGATTCACACCGCCTGGGTGGCCTCCACGGCCGCGCCGCGCTTCTCGATGGCCTGCTGGTACAGGCGGCCGGCCCGGTAGGAGGAGCGGACCAGCGGGCCCGACATCACGCCGGAGAAGCCGATCGCGTCGGCCTCCTCCTTCAGCTCCACGAACTCCTGCGGCTTCACCCAGCGCTCGACGGGGTGGTGCCGGACGGAGGGGCGCAGGTACTGGGTGATGGTGATGAGCTCGCAGCCGGCGTCGTGCAGCTGCTTCAGCGCCTCGCTGACCTCCTCGCGGGTCTCGCCCATGCCGAGGATCAGGTTGGACTTCGTGACCAGACCGTAGTCGCGGGCCCGGGTGATGACGTCCAGCGAGCGCTCGTAGCGGAAGCCGGGGCGGATCCGCTTGAAGATCCGCGGGACCGTCTCGACGTTGTGCGCGAAGACCTCGGGGCGGGAGTCGAAGACCTCCTTGAGGAGCTCCGGCACCGCGTTGAAGTCGGGGGCGAGCAGCTCGACCTTGGTGCGGCCGGCGGCGCGCTCCGCGGTCTGCTGGTGGATCTGGCGCACGGTCTCGGCGTACAGCCAGGCGCCGCCGTCCTCCAGGTCGTCGCGGGCGACGCCGGTGATGGTGGCGTAGTTCAGGTCCATCGTGACGACGGACTCGCCCACGCGGCGCGGCTCGTCGCGGTCGAGGGCCTCCGGCTTGCCGGTGTCGATCTGGCAGAAGTCGCAGCGCCGGGTGCACTGGTCACCGCCGATGAGGAAGGTCGCCTCGCGGTCCTCCCAGCACTCGAAGATGTTGGGGCAGCCCGCCTCCTGGCAGACCGTGTGCAGGCCCTCGCTCTTCACGAGGCTCTGCATCTTCGTGTACTCCGGACCCATCTTCGCGCGGGTCTTGATCCACTCGGGCTTGCGCTCGATGGGGGTCTGGGCGTTCCGGACCTCCAGGCGCAGCATCTTGCGTCCGTCGGGGGCGACTGCGGACACATCGGCTCCTGTAGCTTCGATTCTTCGGCGCACACCAGGGTACGCCCGTTGCTTCCATGCCTTGCTACGTCTGGCCAACCCTTGGCCAGAGCCCGGCATTCCTCAGGCGGACGCCGTCTCCACCGGCCGCTCGATCTCCCGCGGTCTGAGCTCCGCGTTCTCCAGGACCTCCCGCAGGTGCTTCTCCGCCACCGGCAGGACCTCCTCGATGGTGAGGTCGCGGCCCAGCTCGTTGGCGAGCGAGGTGACGCCCGCGTCGCGGATGCCGCACGGGATGATGCGGTCGAACCAGGCGTTGTCCGGGTTCACGTTGAGCGCGAAGCCGTGCATGGTGACGCCCTTGGCGACCCGGATGCCGATGGCGGCGAGCTTCCGGTCCTCGCGGCGCTGGCCGGCGTTGGACGGGGCGTACTCGGGGCCGTTCAGGCGCGGGTCGAACTCCTCGTCCGTCAGCCGCGGGTCGAAGTCCAGCGAGAGCCCGCCCAGCGACGGCCGCTGCTCCACCGGGTCGCCCAGCACCCAGACGCCGCTGCGGCCCTCGACCCGGGTGGTCGCCACGCCGAACTCGGCGGCGGTGCGGATCAGCGCCTCCTCCAGGCGGCGCACGTGCGCGACGACGTCCACCGGGCGGGGCAGCTTGAGGATCGGGTAGCCGACCAGCTGGCCGGGGCCGTGCCAGGTGATCTTGCCGCCGCGGTCCACGTCGACGACCGGGGTGCCGTCGAGCGGGCGCTCGCTCTCCGCCGTGCGGCGGCCGGCCGTGTAGACGGGCGGGTGCTCCAGGAGCAGACAGGTGTCGCCGGTCTCGTCGGCGAACCGCGCGGCGTGCACCTCGCGCTGCTTGTCCCAGGCCGCCTGGTACTCGACGGCGTCCTCGCCGAAGCCCAGGCGGACGAATTGCAGCTCACTCACGGCCATGCCTCCTCCTGGGTGCCCGCGGCCGGGTTCCGGGGATCGTCCCGGGGCGGGAGCCGGCCCGGCACCCTGCGTCTTACGCGCCCCTGCCACTGTACGGCGGCGCGGCGCGAACCCTTCGGGCAGGTGGAGGCGGGGCGGGGGTGCCCGGCGGGGGCGGGCTCCGGTCAGCCCGGAGCGACAACGGGGGTTCCCGTTCCTCACACGATCGGATGAATGTGGGGCGAAGCTGGCGGTACGGGCCGGGATGACCGCTACATTCACGCCGTTCCATGAGGGTCGAAACGGGCTGCCACCTGCGCCCGAAGGCAGGAGACCGCACAGCCGATGACGGAACGACCACCGCAGCGCGTCCCGAACCGCCAGCTCGCCGCGCTCATCGCCGAAGCCGGGTTCTCCAACGCGGGGCTCGCCAGAAGGGTGGACCAGCTGGGCCTGGAACACGGGCTCGACCTGCGGTACGACAAGACCTCCGTGACCCGGTGGCTGCGCGGGCAGCAGCCGCGCGGCACCACGCCCGCCCTCATCGCCGAGGTCTTCACCCGCCGCCTCGGCCGCCGGCTCTCCGCCCAGGACCTCGGCCTCGACGCCTGCGCGCCGGTCTACGCCGGCCTGGAGTTCGCCGCCACCCCCGAGGAGGCCGTGGACATCGTCAGCGGGCTCTGGCGCAAGGACTCCGGCAGCCACGCCGAACTCCGCAAGATCGCCTTCACCCCGGCCGGGCTCGTCGTGCCCAGCCGCGACTGGCTGATCGGCCGCGCCGACGACCGGGTCGCCCGTGGCGAGCCCGCCGCCCCCGTGCCGGTGGTCCGCCCCGGCGGGACCGGCGGCGGGCCGGTCCGCGCGATCGGCACCGACCCCCGGGTGCCCCCGCAGAGCCGCTTCTCCGTCCCCCGCCAGCGCGGCACGGAACGCGGCCCCGGCCAGCGCGTCACCGGCGGCGACATCGCCGCCCTCCGCTCCGTCGGCGACCTCTTCCGCACCCTCGACCACGCCTACGGCGGCGGCCACGCCCGCCAGGCCCTCGTCCGCTACCTGGAGCACGAGGCCGAGCCCATGCTCCGCGGCACCTACGGCGAGGCCACCGGGAGGCGCCTCTTCGCCGCCGCCGCCGACCTCACCCGGCTCGCCGGCTGGACCTCGTACGACATCGCCGCCCACGGCCTCGCCCAGCGCTACTTCGTGCAGGCGCTGCGCCTCGCCCAGGCCGCCGGCGACCGGGCCTACGGCTCCTACGTGCTCCTCACCATGAGCTGCCAGGCCGTCTACCTCGGCCACGGGCGGGAGGCCGTGCAGCTCGCCCGGGTCGCCCAGCAGGGCGTCGGCTCCGCAGCGCCCCCCGTCGTCCAGGCGATGCTGCACGCCGTCGAGGCCCGCGGCCACGCCGTCCTCTCCGAGGCCCGCGCGTGCAGCGCCTCCCTGGTCCGCGCCGAGCGGGCCCTGGAGGCCGCCCGGCCCGGCGACGAGGTGCCCTCCTGGGCCCGCGCCTTCGACGAGGCCCAGCTCGCCGACGAGCTGGGCCACTGCCACCGCGACCTCCAGCAGTACCGCCCCGCCGCCCAGCACGCCGAACGGGCCCTCCAGCTCCGCGCCCCCGGCTACGCCCGCAGCCGGCTCTTCTGCCGGGTCGTCCTCGCCACCGCCCGGCTCGCCCTCGGCGAGCTGGACCAGGCGTGCGCGCTGGGCGCCGAGGCCGCCCAGCAGGCAGCCGAGATGCGCTCGGCCCGCGCGATCGAGTACGTCCGCGACTTCGAGCGCCGCCTGGAGCCGTACCGGGACGCCCCGCCCGTCCGCACCTACCGCGACCGGGTGGCCGCCCTCGGCTGACCCCGGCTAGGCGGCCTCCTCCTCCGCCTCCTCCAGGACCGGCGGGCGCAGCCCCAGGTCGGCGAGGACGGCGCCGGCGGCGCGGTCCCCGGTGGCCAGGGTGGAGCGCAGGGTGCCCGCCCCGCGGTGGTCGCCGCACACGTACAGGCCCGCGAGCAGCCGCACCGAACGGCACGGGTCGTGCGCCGGGGGAGTGGCGAGCACCGCGTCCCGGGTGTGGTGCAGGGCCAGCAGCTCCCACTCGTCCGTCGAGGTGCCGTACAGCGCCGCCAGGTGCTTGCGGACCCGCCGCTCGGTGTCGTCCGGCGGCGTCCCGAGCACCGTCGAGGTGATCAGCGGCCGGCCCGCCGGCGCCCGCGTCGGGTCCACCGCGCTCATCACCGCCGTGTGCGCCACCGGCCCGCCCGGGTCCGACTCCAGGAGCAGCGTCGGATCCGCCGTGGGCGCCACCGGCGCCGTGTGGTGCAGCACCGTCACCGGGTGGTACGCGGGCACCCGCAGGCCCGGCAGCAGCTCGGCCGCCGTCCGCGCCCCGGTCGCGAGGACCACCGCGCGGCAGCCGACCGTGCCGTGCTCGGCCGTGCCGACCCGGGCCGCGGACACCTCGGTGACCCGGACGCCGGTCCGCACCGTGCCCGGCGGCAGCAGCGCCGCGAGGCGGTCCGGCAGCACCGCCGCCCCGCCCTCCGGCACCGACACCCGGCCGCGGGCGAAGGCCCGCAGCGCCAGATCGGCCCGCCGGCTCGACGCCGCCAGGTCCGGGTCGGCGAGCAGGGCCGCGAGCAGCGGCCGGAGCACCGTCTGCACCGTCCTGGCCGGCAGCCGGCCCGACAGCGCCTCCCGCGCGGTCCGCTCCGGCCGGGCGAGCAGCCGCTGCGTCGGCGTCGCCGCCAGCCGCACCAGCGAGGCGCCGAGCCGCGCCTGGTCCAGCGAGGCCGCCGGGTGCCGGGGGGCGCTCGCGAGGGCGCGCGCCACGGTGAACGCGCCCCTGCGGTTCCGCGGGTGCGGGGCGCCCCAGCGGGCGTACCGCCCGTCGGAGTGGATCAGCACCCCGGGCGCGAACGGGCGCGACACCACGCCGTCGAGGCCCGGGAGGGCCCGCAGCTCCTCCGGCGAGAGGGTGAGCAGCCGCCCCACCCGGTCGAGCCGGAAGCCGTCGGTCCCGCCGGTGGCGTGCCGGCCGCCGACGAACGGCTCGGCCTCCAGGACGGCGACCGAGAGCCCCGCCCCGGTCAGCCGCCGGGCCGCCGTGAGCCCGGCGATCCCGGCGCCGACGACGACCACGTCGACCTCGTCCGTGTGCTGTGTCTGTCGTGCCAGCTGTGCGCTGCGTGCGGTACTGAGCACGTGCCCCTCCCCAGGTCTGCGCCGCCTGTTGGTGGCCTATGCCCCCAACGGGCCCCCGGAATGCCCGAGTTCGCGATCCATGTCGACTGGTGGGCACCGAGGGTAGGCAGCGCTCCCACGGCACGGGGCCCGCGCGCGGCGGGCTTGCCGGAGCACGGGGGAGCGCAGGGAGCGCAGGACCCCCGCGGGTGGGGGCGGTTCAGCGGGCCGCGGCGGCCCGGATCGACTCGTCGATGGTGGGGAAGGCGAAGGTGAAGCCGGAGGAGAGCAGCCGCCCCGGCACCACCCGCTGGCTGCCGAGGACGTCCGCCGCGAAGTCGCCGAGGACGAGCCGCAGCGCGGGCGCGGGGACCGGGAAGGGCGTCGGGCGGCGCAGCACCCGGCCCATCGCCGCGGTCACCTCGCGGTTGGTGACCGGCTCGGGCGCGGTCAGGTTCACCGGCCCGGAGAGCGACGGAGTGTCCATCAGGTGCCGCAGCGCGGCGACCTCGTCGTGGAGCGAGATGAAGGACCAGTACTGGCCGCCGTCGCCCATCCGCCCGCCGAGCCCGGCCCGGAAGACGGGGAAGAGCCGCCCCCAGGCGCCGCCCTGACGGGCCACCACCAGTCCGGTGCGGGCGTACGTCACCCGGATCCCGGCCTCCTCGGCGGGGGCCGCGGCCGCCTCCCACTCCACGCACACCGAGGGCAGGAAGCCGGTGCCGGCCGGGGCGCTCTCGTCCACCGCGCGGCTGCCGGTGTCCCCGTACCAGCCGAGGGCCGTGCCGCAGACCAGCGTCTCCGGCGGCTCGGCGAGCCCGGCGAGCGCCCGCGCGATCGCGGTGGTGCCGAGCACCCGGCTGTCCCGGATCTCCTTCTTGTACGCCTCGGTCCACCGGCGCTCGCCGACGCCGGCGCCCGCCAGGTGCACGACCGCGTCGACGCCGACGAGCCCGGCGGAGTCCACGTACAGCCGCTTCGGGTCCCACTCGACCTCGTCGGCGGTCCTGGCGGGCCGGCGGACGAGCCGGAGGACGTCGTGGCCGTCGGCGCGCAGGGAGCGGACGAGGGCGGCGCCGATGAGACCGGAGGCCCCGGTGACGGCGACGCGCTTGCGGAGGGCGGAAGGCTGCATGCGCCCATCCTGCCCGGTGGGCCCCCGGCGTGGCAGAGTGGCCGTCATGACCGCGCCGGAGACCTTCGTGATCCGAGCCGCCCAGCCGGGCGACGCCGAGCCGCTGGGCGCCGTGGACCGGGCCACCTGGTCGCCGCTGCACGCCGTGCTGCCCCCGCCCTCGGAGCCGTACCCGCCCTTCTTCGACGAGCGCCACCGGCCCGCGGACTACCTCGTCGCCGAGCGGTCCGGCGTCCTCCTCGGCTACGTGCGGGTGGCCCGGCCGACCCCGCTCGACTCCAACGCCCACGTCCGCCAGGTCCAGGGCCTCGCCGTCGCCGGCGAGGCGCGGGGCCAGGGGGTGGGCCGGGCCCTGCTGCGGGCCGCCCTGGCGAAGGCCCGGGCCGACGGCGCCACCCGGATCACCCTGCGGGTCCTCGGGCACAACGTCCCCGCCCGCGCCCTCTACGAGGCCGAGGGCTTCGCGGTGGAGGGCGTCCTGCCGGGCGAGTTCGTCATCGACGGCGCGCCGGTCGACGACGTCCTGATGGGCCGGTCACTCCGCTAGGCCCTGTCCGAGGCCTGGTTCCACAGCCGCACCCCGCCCATCAGTTCGCGCAGGCAGCGCAGGGCGAGGGCGGCGGGGGAGCCGGGGCCGTCGACGGGGGCGTCGGACTCCGCCCAGCTCTCCAGGGCGATGCGGATCGCGTCGGTGGCCGCCGCCGCGGCGAGCCGCACCTCCAGCGGGTCGGCCGCCGGTCCGGCCAGCTCCCCCAGGACCTCCCGCAGTCGCTCCTCCGACTCCTGGTTGACCCGGTACCAGACCGCCCGCAGCGCCGGGTCCTCGGCGGAGGCGCGCAGCAGGCCCCGGGTCCAGCGCAGCCCCTCCGCCGCCTCCTCGTCCGCCGGGGTCAGGGAGGCGGCGATCGAGCCCTCCAAGGCGGCCGGCAGCGGGGTGCCGGGGCCGGTGGCGGCGAGCGACTCCCGCCAGCGGTCGGCGCCGCCCGCGAGGAGCGGGGCGACGGCGTCCTGCTTGGAGCGGAAGTAGCGGTAGAAGGTGCGCAGCGCGACCCCGGACCGGAGGGCGATCGACTCGGCGGTGGTGCCGTCCGGCCCGTGCTCGGTGAAGAGCTCGGCCGCCGCGCGGGCGATGTCCAGCTGGGTGGCGGCCTTGCGGCGCTGGGTCAGGGAGGGCGTCGCGGGGGCCGGCTCGGGTCGCTTGGTCACCGTACGAGGGTACGCCTCCGGCTCACAGAAGTGCGCGAAGTGCACATGTGGCAAAACGTGCCACCTAGGCGTACGGTGGCAGCGATTCCGAGAAGCCCGACACCGGGAGGTCGCCGCCATGAACCAGCTCACCCGTTACGAAGGACGCCGCGCGCTCGTCACCGGCGGCGGCTCCGGCATCGGCCAGGCCACCGTCCTGCGCATGCTCGCCGAGGGCGGCCGCGTCGTCGCGGCCGACATCAGCGAGGACGGCCTGAAGGACACCGTCGCCAAGGCCGGGGACGCCGCCGACCGGCTGAGCACCGTCCTGGTGGACGTCGCCGACGAGGAGTCCGTACGGGCCGGCGTCGCCACCGCCGTCGCCACCCTCGGCGGCCTCGACGTGCTGGTCAACGCGGCCGGTGTGCTCCGCTCCTCGCACACCCACGAGACCGGCCTCGACGCCTTCGAGCAGGTGATCCGGATCAACCTGACCGGCACCTTCCTCATGATCCGCGAGGCGATCCCGGCGCTCCTGGAGGGCGACGGCGCCGCCGTCGTGAACTTCTCCTCCACCTCCGCGATGTTCGCCCACCCCTACATGGCGGCCTACGCGGCCAGCAAGGGCGGCATCCAGTCCATGACCCACGCCCTCGCCGCCGAGTACGCCAAGCAGGGCATCCGCTTCACCGCCGTCCAGCCCGGCTCCATCTCCTCCGGCATGACCGACGGCTCCGGCGCCAGCAGGCAGTCCGTGGGCCCCGGCCTCCCCGCCGACGCCGACATGGCGCTCTTCATGAAGCTCGCCCCCGCCCTCGGCCAGGGCTTCGCCGGCCCCGAGACCGTCGCCGGCGTCGTCGCGATGCTCGCCTCCGAGGACGGCCGCTTCATCACCGGCACCGAGGTCCGCGTCGACGGCGGCACCCACTTCTGAGCGCCGCCCCCCGGTTCGGGCCCTGCCCCGTGGTCAGGGCCTGAACCGCTCCCACAGCCGGGGCAGCCGGGCCGCCAGGGCGTCCTCGTCCGCCAGGTCCAGCGGCACGCCCTCCGGCTCCCCGTCCGGCATCGCGATCCCCAGGTCCGGCGTCTCCGTCCCGGTCAGCGTCTCGTACGCCTCGTCCGCCGCGAAACCGATCTCCTCGCCGTCCCCGTCCAGCTCCGGATCGAAGGCGTCGAGCAGCTCCGCCAGCCCGTCCGGATCGGCGACCCCGCCCTCGTACACCTCCCGGCCCTGGCCGATCAGCCAGCAGCGGAAGGCGTCGAAACCCTCCTCGCCCGCCCCGGCGCCGTCCAGCAGCACCGCCGCCGCACCCCACACGTCCCAGTGGTACGCACGGTTGAACCGGGCCTCGAAATGGCGCGCGTAGTCGAGCACCGTGTCCGGATCCAGCCGGGTCAGCCGCTCCACGAGCAGATCCGCCTGCTCCTCGGGATCGCCCTCGGCGTCCTCGCGGGTGGCGTCGATGATCTCCCAGAACTCGGTCTCGTCCATCACGGCACCAGCATCCTGTCTCCGGGTCCGCGACGCACCCGGAAAGTCCGGAATCCATCCGGACAGAAGATGTCGGGTATTGCTGACAGCCTGAACACCATGACCAACGAAACGAAGCCGCTGCACGGACGGATCTGCCTGGTCGCCGGGGCCACCCGGGGCGCCGGACGCGCCATCGCCGTCCAGCTCGGAACCGCCGGCGCCACCGTCTACGTCACCGGCCGCACCACCCGCGAGAAGCTCAGCGAGGTCGGCCGGGCCACCGAGACCATCGAGGAGACCGCCGAGCTGGTGACCGCCGCCGGCGGCGAGGGCGTCGCCGTCCCCACCGACCACCTCGACCCCGCACAGGTCCGCGCCCTCGTCGACCGGATCGACCGCGAACGCGGCCGGCTCGACGTCCTCGTCAACGACGTCTGGGGCGGCGAGCACCTCCTCGTCGACTCCTTCGGCAAGAAGACCTGGGACATCGACCTCGCCGGCGGCCTGCGGATGCTCGAACTCGGCGTGCGGACCCACCTCGTCACCTCGCACACCGCGCTGCCGCTGCTCAACCGCCACCCCGGCGGCCTCGTCGTCGAGGTCACCGACGGCACCGGGGCCTACAACGGCACCCACTACCGCGAGAACCTCTTCTACGACCTCGCCAAGAACGCGCCCATCCGGATGGCCTTCGGCCTCGCGAAGGAACTCGCCGACTCCGGCGGCACCGCCGTCTCCGTCAGCCCCGGCTGGCTCCGCTCCGAGCAGATGCTCGCCCACTTCGGCGTCACCGAGGAGAACTGGCGCGACGCGACGAAGCAGCTCCCCGACTTCGCCGTCTCCGAGTCCCCGGTCTACGTCGGCCGGGGCGTCGCCGCCCTCGCCGCCGACCCCGACCGCGCCCGTTGGAACGGACAGTCGCTCGACAGCGGCCGGCTCGCCCGGGAGTACGGCCTCACCGACGAGGACGGCTCCCGGCCCGACTCCTGGGGCTTCATCCTGGCCAAGGAGACCGACCCCGACACCCGGGTCGAGGACTACCGGTAACGCGCGGCCGCCGCCCGCGCGGCCTCGGCGAACCGCTCGCGCAGCGAGGCGGGGGACACCACCTCCGCCGCCGGGCCGAGCCCGAAGAGCTGCCCGAAGGCGACCTCCTCGTTCTCCACCCGGAGCGTCGCCGTCACCCGCCCGTCGCCGTCCCGCACGGCACCCGCCAGCGCCTCCTCCGCCGCCGCCCGGTCCGTCACGTACGGCAGCCGCCGCGCCCCCGCCTCCGTCAGCCGCAGCACCACCTCGTCCCGCAGCAGCGAGCGCGCGAACTCCGCCGCGCGCTCCGACCAGAAGACGTCCAGCGCGAACCCCGGATCGCGGTCGAACCGCTCCTCGCCCACCGCCACCGCCGTGAACCGGTCCACCCGGTAGGTGCGGAACGCGCTCCCCGCGCGGGCGCACACGTACCAGACGCCCGCCTTCAGGACGAGCCCGTACGGATCGAGCTCCCGCTCGACCTCCGTGCCGTCGCCCCGCCGGTAGCGCGCCGACATCCGGCGGTCGTCCCAGACCGCCTCCGCCACCGCGGGCAGCAACTCCGGCGTCTCCGGCTCCTGGTACCAGCCCGGCGCGTCCAGATGGAACCGGCGGGCCGCCGAACCCGGCGCGTCCGCCAGCGACGGCAGCAGCGCCGCCGACACCTTCAGCCGGGCCGCCGAGGCCGCGTCCTGCAGGCCCATGTCCCGCAGCGCGCCCGGCAGTCCGGAGAGGAACAGCGCCTCCGCCTCGTCCCGGGCGAGCCCGGTCAGCCGCGTGCGGTACCCGCCGACCAGCCGGTACCCGCCGCTCCTGCCCCGGTCCGCATACACGGGAACCCCCGCCTCCGAGAGGGCGAGGGCATCACGCGTCACGGTCCGCTCCGACACCTCCAGCTCGGCGGCGAGCTCGGCCCCCGTCATCGACGGGCGGTTCTGGAGGAGCAGGACCATCTTGATCAACCGGGCGGGGGGGGGGGGGACGCCGGCCGCGGCGCGGGGCCCCGCCCCGCACGCCCGCGCCCGCGCGCGGCCGCGG
>NZ_JBHYKM010000059.1:12130-16026 GCF_042741435.1 Streptomyces sp. NPDC058955
GCCGGGCGGGTGGTCGAGCGGTCGGGGGGGGGGCGGCCCCCGCCCCCGGGCTCGGCGGGGGGTTGGTGGGGCCGCTCGACTTTTTGCAACCCCGGGGGGGCGCCCTGCCCCCCAGCCGGGGCCCCGGCACCGACAGCCGACCCTTACAGGCCGTAGCGCTCGCGCGCCTCCTTCACGGCCGTGGCCGGGACCTCGCCGCGGCGGGCGAGCTGGGCCAGGGACGCGGCGACGATCGACTGGGCGTCGACGCCGAAGTGGCGGCGGGCCGCGGCGCGGGTGTCCGAGAGGCCGAAGCCGTCGGCGCCCAGCGACGAGTAGTCCTGCTCGACCCACTGCGCGATCTGGTCCGGGACCTGGCGCATGTAGTCGGAGACCGCGAGGACCGGCGACTCGACGCCCGCGAGCGCCTGGCGCACGTACGGGACGCGCTCCTCGCCGCGCAGCAGGGCGGCGTCCGCCTCCAGCGCGTCGCGGCGCAGCTCGGTCCAGGAGGTGGCGGACCACACGTCGGCGGCCACGCCCCACTCCTCGGCGAGCAGCTTCTGCGCCTCCAGGGCCCAGTGGATCGCGGTGCCCGAGCCGAGCAGCTGGATCCGCGGCGCGTTGGCGGGCACGGTGAGACCGGCCGACTCGGCGGTGTTGAAGCGGTACAGGCCCTTGACGATGCCCTCGTCGACACCCGCGTGGCCCGGCTTGGCCGGCTGCGGCATCGGCTCGTTGTAGACCGTCAGGTAGTAGAAGACGTCCTGGTCCTCGCCCGGCGCGGCCTCGCCGTACATCCGGCGCAGACCCTCCTTGACGATGGCCGCGACCTCGTAGGCGAACGCCGGGTCGTAGGTCAGCGCCGCCGGGTTGGTGGCCGCGATGACGGGGGAGTGGCCGTCGGCGTGCTGCAGGCCCTCACCGGTCAGGGTGGTGCGGCCGGCGGTCGCGCCGACGAGGAAGCCGCGGCCGAGCTGGTCGCCGAGCTGCCACATCTGGTCGGCGGTCCGCTGCCAGCCGAACATCGAGTAGAAGATGTAGAACGGGATCATCGTCTCGCCGTGCGTGGAGTACGCGGTCGACGCGGCGATGAAGTCGGCCATCGAGCCGGCCTCGGTGATGCCCTCGTTCAGGATCTGGCCGTTGACGGCCTCCTTGTAGTACATCAGCTGGTCGCGGTCGACCGGCTCGTACGTCTGACCCTTCGGCGAGTAGATGCCGAGCGAGGGGAAGAGGGACTCCATGCCGAAGGTGCGGGCCTCGTCCGGGACGATCGGGACCCAGCGCTTGCCGGTCTCCTTGTCGCGGACCAGGTCCTTCACCAGACGGACGAAGGCCATGGTGGTGGCGACCGACTGCGAGCCGGAGCCCTTGTCGAAGGAGGCGAACGCCTTCTCGGACGGGGCCGGGAGTGGCGCGACCGGGTGGACGCGGCGGGCCGGGGCCGGACCGCCGAGGGCCGCGCGGCGCTCCTGGAGGTAGCGGACCTCGGGGGAGTCGGCGCCCGGGTGGCCGTAGGGCACCACGCCGTCGACGAACTGCGCGTCCGAGATCGGCAGCTCAAGAAGGTCGCGCATGTTCTTGAACTCGTCCGTCGTCAGCTTCTTCATCTGGTGGTTCGCGTTCTTCGACGCGAAGCCCTCACCCAGGGTGAAGCCCTTGACGGTCTGCGCCAGGATCACGGTCGGGGCGCCCTTGAACTCCAGGGCGGCCTTGTACGCGGCGTACACCTTGCGCGGCTCGTGGCCACCGCGCGAGAGGTGGAAGCACTCCAGGATCTTGTCGTCGGAGAGCAGCTGCGCCATCGCGGCGAGCTCCGGGTCCTTGCCGAAGAAGTCCTGGCGGATGTAGGCGGCGTCGCGGGTCTGGTACGTCTGGACCTGCGCGTCCGGCACCTCGCGGAGGCGGCGGACCAGGGCGCCGGTGGTGTCGAGCGCGAACAGCTCGTCCCAGGCGTTGCCCCAGAGGGTCTTGACGACGTTCCAGCCGGCGCCGCGGAACTGGGCCTCCAGCTCCTGCACGATCTTGAAGTTGGCGCGGACCGGGCCGTCGAGGCGCTGCAGGTTGCAGTTGATGACGAAGGTCAGGTTGTCCAGACCCTCGCGGGCCGCGAGCGCGAGTGCCGCGGTCGACTCGGGCTCGTCCATCTCGCCGTCGCCGAGGAAGGCCCAGACGTGCGAGGCGGAGACGTCCTTGATGCCGCGGTTGGTCAGGTAGCGGTTGAAGCGCGCCTGGTAGATCGCGGAGAGCGGGCCGAGGCCCATGGAGACGGTGGGGAACTCCCACAGCCAGGGCAGGCGGCGCGGGTGCGGGTAGGAGGGCAGGCCGTTGCCGCCCGACTCCTGCCGGAAGTTGTCGAGGTGCGACTCGTCCAGGCGGCCGTCGAGGAAGGCGCGGGCGTAGATGCCGGGGGAGGCGTGGCCCTGGATGTAGAGCTGGTCGCCGGAGCCGGGGGCGTCCTCGGAGTCCTTGCCCTTGAAGAAGTGGTTGAAGCCGGTCTCGTAGAGCCAGGCCGCGGAGGCGAAGGTGGCGATGTGGCCGCCGACGCCGTGCTTCGAGCCGCGGGTGACCATCGCGGCCGCGTTCCAGCGGTTCCACGCGGTGATCTTGCGCTCCATCTCCTCGTCGCCGTCGATGACGGGCTCGGCGGAGGTGGGGATGGTGTTGAGGTAGTCCGTCTCCAGCAGCTTGGGGAGGGCCAGGCCCGCGCCCTCGGCGTGCTGCAGCGTGCGGCGCATCAGGTAGGCGGCCCGGTGGGGGCCGGCGGCCTTGGTGACGGCGTCCAGGGAGGCCGCCCACTCGGCGGTCTCCTCGGTGTCACGGTCCGGGAGCTGGTCGAGCTCGCTCGGAATCTTGCCTACGGGATCGGTCATGATCGCCGCCTTCCGGACAGATGGGGGTGGAGATAAAAACGGTGCCTTGTCTGGCAGGACAGGGCGGAGGGCCGGGTGACGGCCCGCCGAAGACTGTAAACCGCCGATCGATGATCGATCAAAGGGTTGAAGCCGGAAACCTCTTCAGATCGAGAAAGTCGGCACAGGGTGCCGCGAAAGGGGGCACCCGGTGCCGACTTTTCGAACAGTCGGAAAACGCCGGGAGCCCCGCCGAAGCGAGGCTCTGACCTGCGAAAACCTACCCGTGCGCGTCAGGCGCGAGGGGCGCAGCCCAGCACATGGGCCTTCACGAGCGCGCCGATGTTCGGATCGCCCCGGCGGAACGCCTCCACCAGCTCCTGGTGCTCCTCCGCGTACGACTTCTGCACCGTGCCCAGCCAGCGGATCGACAGCGCGGTGAAGACCTCGATGCCCAGACCCTCCCAGGTGTGCAGCAGCACGCTGTTCCCGGCCGCCTTCACCAGCTCCCGGTGGAAGGCCACCGTGTGCCGGACCTGCGCCGTGCCGTCGGAGGTGGCGTCCGCCTCGTACAGCGCCGCCACGTGCGGCTCCAGCGTCGAGCAGTCCGCGGAGAGCCGGGGCGCGGCCAGCTCGGCCGCGATCTGCTCCAGGCCGGCCCGGACCGGGTAGCTCTCCTCCAGGTCGGCCGCGGTGAGGTTGCGCACCCGGACGCCCTTGTTCGGCGCCGACTCGATCAGCCGCAGCGACTCCAGCTCCCGCAGCGCCTCGCGGACCGGGGTCTGGGAGACCTCCAGCTCGGTCGCGATCCGGCGCTCCACGATCCGCTCGCCCGGCTTCCAGCGGCCGCTGACGATCCCCTCCACGATGTGCTCGCGGATCTGCTCGCGCAGCGAGTGGACGACGGGGACGGTCATGGAGCGGCTCCTCCGGGAGGTTCGTGACCCTTAGACAATACGGCGGTGGGGGGGCCCCGGCCGGGAGAACAACCCCAAGGTCCACGCAGTCTCGGAGGGGAGTGTGATAGTGGGAGGGGAGGCGCGAGGGGGAGAGAGGTCGCTG
>NZ_JBHYKM010000059.1:16036-34718 GCF_042741435.1 Streptomyces sp. NPDC058955
CTGGGGCGCGTCCGTGCGTGCTGCGGCGGCGCGGGGGCGCCCCTGTGGCGCCCGGGTGGCGCGGCCCCCCCCCCCACGGCCGCCCCCCCCCCCCCCACCGCTGGTGAGGCTCGTTACGTTGCCTCGGGGGCGCGGAGCGCCCTCTGGAGCCTTACAGGCCGAGGTCCACCTCGAACTCGCCGGCCTCCAGGATCGCCTTGACGGCCGTCAGGTAGCGGGCGGCGTCGGCGCCGTCCACCAGACGGTGGTCGTAGGAGAGCGACAGGTAGGTCATGTCGCGGATGCCGATGACGGTGCCCTCGGCGGTCTCGATGACGGCCGGACGCTTCACCGTGGCGCCGATGCCCAGGATGGCGACCTGGTTCGGCGGGACGATGACGGTGTCGAACAGCGCACCGCGCGAACCGGTGTTGGAGATGGTGAAGGTCGCGCCGGCCAGGTCGTCCGGGGTGATCTTGGAGGCGCGCACGGCGGCCGCCAGCTCCGCGGTCTTCTTGGAGATGCCGGCGATGTTGAGGTCGCCCGCACCCTTGATGACCGGGGTCATCAGACCCTTCTCGGAGTCCACCGCGATCCCGATGTTCTCGGAGTCGAAGTAGGTGATCGTGCCCTCGTCCTCGTTGATCCGGGCGTTGATGACCGGGTGGGCCTTCAGCGCCTGGGCCGCCGCCTTCACGAAGAACGGCATCGGGGAGAGCTTGACGCCCTCACGGGCGGCGAAGGCGTCCTTGGCGCGGGCGCGCAGCTGCATCAGCTTGGTGATGTCCACCTCGACGACCGAGGTCAGCTGGGCCTGCGTGTGCAGCGCCTTCATCATGTTGTCGCCGATGACCTTGCGCATGCGGGTCATCTTGACGGTCTGGCCGCGGAGCGGGGAGACCTCCAGGGCCGGAGCGGCCTTGGCCGCGGCGGCCGGAGCGGCGGCGGCGGGGGCCGGGGCGGCCTTCTTGGCCTCGGCGGCCGCGAGGACGTCCTGCTTGCGGATCCGGCCGCCGACGCCGGAGCCCTTGACGGACGCCAGGTCGACGCCGTTCTCGGTGGCGAGCTTGCGGACCAGCGGGGTCACGTAGGCGCCGTCCTCGGCGGGAGCCGCCGGGGCCGGGGTCGCCGGGACCGGGGTGACGACCGCCGGGGCGATCGACGGGGCGGCCGGGGCCACCGGAGCAGGGGCGGCGGCGGGCGCGGCCGGGGCGGCCGGCGCGGGAGCCGGGGCCGGGGCGGCCGGCGCGGCCGGAGCAGGGGCGGCGGCGGGGGCGGCCGGAGCCGGGGCCGGGGCGGCGGCCGGGGCGGCACCCGCGGCACCGATGACGGCGAGCTTGGCGCCGACCTCGGCGGTCTCGTCCTCGCCGACGACGATCTCCAGGAGAACGCCGGAGGCGGGGGCCGGGATCTCGGTGTCGACCTTGTCGGTCGAGACCTCGAGCAGCGGCTCGTCCGCCTCGACGCGCTCGCCCTCGGCCTTGAGCCAGCGGGTGACGGTGCCCTCGGTGACGCTCTCGCCGAGCGCCGGCAGGGTTACGGAAACCGACATGGTTTCAGTTGCTCCTAACGAATTGCGGAAGTTGGTCGTCGCGCCCTGTGATGACGTGAGCGTCAGTCGTGGGAGTGCAGCGGCTTGCCGGCCAGGGCCAGGTGGGCCTCGCCGAGCGCCTCGTTCTGCGTCGGGTGGGCGTGGATGAGCTGCGCGACCTCGGCCGGCAGCGCCTCCCAGTTGTAGATCAGCTGCGCTTCGCCGACCTGCTCGCCCATGCGGTCACCGACCATGTGGACGCCGACCACGGCACCGTCCTTGACCTGGACGAGCTTGATCTCGCCCGCGGTCTTCAGGATCTTGCTCTTGCCGTTGCCCGCCAGGTTGTACTTGAGGGCGACGACCTTGTCCGCGCCGTAGATCTCCTTGGCCTTGGCCTCGGTGATGCCGACGGAGGCGACCTCGGGGTGGCAGTACGTCACCCGGGGCACGCCGTCGTAGTCGATCGGGACGGTCTTCAGACCGGCCAGCCGCTCCGCGACGAGGATGCCCTCGGCGAAGCCGACGTGCGCCAGCTGGAGGGTCGGGACCAGGTCGCCGACCGCGGAGATCGTGGGCACGTTGGTCCGCATGTACTCGTCCACCAGGACGTAGCCGCGGTCCATCGCGATGCCCTGCTCCTCGTAGCCGAGGCCGGCCGAGACCGGGCCGCGGCCGATGGCGACGAGCAGCACCTCGGCCTCGAAGGTCTTGCCGTCGGCGAGGGTGACCTTCACACCGTTCTCGGTGTACTCGGCGCTCTGGAAGAAGGTGCCGAGGTTGAACTTGATGCCGCGCTTGCGGAAGGCGCGCTCGAGGAGCTTGGAGCTGTTCTCGTCCTCGACCGGGACGAGGTGCTTCATGCCCTCGATCACCGTCACGTCGGTGCCGAAGGACTTCCAGGCGGAGGCGAACTCGACGCCGATCACACCGCCGCCGAGGATGATGGCGGACTCCGGCACACGGTCCAGGGTGAGGGCGTGGTCCGAGGTGATGATGCGGTTGCCGTCGATCTCCAGGCCGGGCAGGGACTTCGGCACGGAACCGGTGGCGAGGAGGACGTGGCGGCCCTCGACCCGGCGCCCGTCGACGTCGACGGAGGTCGGGGAGGACAGACGGCCGGTGCCCTCGATGTAGGTGACCTTGCGGGAGGCGACGAGACCCTGCAGACCCTTGTAGAGGCCCGAGATCACGTCGTCCTTGTACTTGTGCACGGCCTTGATGTCGATGCCCTCGAAAGAGGCCCTGACACCGAACTGCTCCGCCTCGCGCGCCTGGTCGGCGACCTCGCCGGCGTGGAGCAGGGCCTTCGTCGGGATGCAGCCGTTGTGCAGGCAGGTGCCGCCGAGCTTGTTCTTCTCGATCAGTGCGACGTCCAGGCCCAGCTGCGCTCCGCGCAGCGCCGCGGCGTAACCGCCGCTACCGCCGCCGAGGATCACTAGGTCGAAAACGGTGCTGGCGTCGTTCGCCACGTCACGTCCTCCATGCATGTGCGCTCGTCGCCGGTCGTCGATGACCAGGCGGCGGCTCCGGTGTCCGGCCGCATTATTTCGGCCCTGTGGTGGGGGCCCTGTCCTGCCGAGAACCCATCTTCGCACTTGTTGACGGATGGCGGGACGCGGGGCCGGTGGATGAGACCGGGCGATCGTCCGTACGGGCGTCCACCAGGGCGTACGAAGCTACGGATTTCGTCGCCAGCGAACAGCGGCGGACAACGGCGGACAACGGCGAACAGCGGTGGACAGCCGCGGACGGCGGTGGGCCGAGACGGGCGAGGGGCCCGGGCGCGAAGCCCCGGGCCCTCACCGCCGGCGGGCTCAGAGCTCGCCGGCCGCCGTCAGCTCGGCGAGGCGCACCAGGGTGCGGACCGAGGAACCGGTGCCGCCCTTGGGGGTGTAGCCGTACGGGGCGCCCTCGTGGAAGGCCGGGCCCGCGATGTCCAGGTGGGCCCAGGTGATGCCCTCGCCCACGAACTCCTGGAGGAACAGGCCGGCGACCAGGCCGCCGCCCATCCGGACGCCCATGTTCGCCATGTCGGCGGTGGGGGAGTCCATGGTCTTGCGCAGGTCGGACGGGAGCGGCATCGGCCAGGACTGCTCGCCGACCTCCTCGGCGATCTCGTGGATCGCGGTCCGGTAGTCGTCGTCGTTGGCCATGATGCCGAAGGTGCGGTCGCCGAGGGCGAGGACCATCGCGCCGGTCAGGGTCGCCACGTCGACGATCGCGTCCGGGTGCTCCTCCGACGCCTTGGTCAGCGCGTCGGCGAGGACGAGCCGGCCCTCGGCGTCGGTGTTGAGGACCTCGACGGTCTTGCCGCTGTACATCCGGAGCACGTCACCCGGGCGGGTGGCGGAGCCGGACGGCATGTTCTCCGCGAGGGCGAGCCAGCCGGTGACGTTCACCTCCAGGCCGAGGCGGGCCACGGCGACGACGGTGGACAGGACGGCGGCGGCGCCGCTCATGTCGCACTTCATCGTCTCGTTGTGGCCGGCCGGCTTCAGGGAGATGCCGCCCGAGTCGTAGGTGATGCCCTTGCCGACCAGGGCCAGGGTCTTCTCCGCCTTCGGGTGGGTGTAGGCGACCCGGACCAGGCGCGGCGGGTTCACCGAGCCGACGCCGACGCCGAGGATGCCGCCGAAGCCGCCCTTGGCGAGCGCCTTCTCGTCGAGGACCTGGACCTTGAGGCCGTGCTCCTTGCCGGCAGCCTGGGCGGCCGCGGCGAAGGTGGCCGGGTACAGGTCGTTCGGCGGCATGTTGATCAGATCGCGGGCGCGGTTGATCTCCTCGGCCACGGCCAGGGCGCGGTCCGCGGCGGCCTTGTGGGCCTTGTCGCGCGGCTTGGCGCCGAGCAGCGCCACCTCGGCCAGCGGCTTCTTCGCGTCGCTCGCCCGCTCCTTGAGCGCGTCGAAGGAGTACGCGCCGAGCAGCGCGCCCTCGGCGATCGCGCCGGCGTCCTCGGCCGAGACGATCGGCAGCGCGAACGCGGCCTTCTTCGAGCCGGACAGGACGCGGGCGGCGGTGCCGGCGGCGCGGCGCAGGGTCTCGGAGTCGTACGCCTCGCCGTCCTCGGGGGCGGAGCCGAGGCCGACGGCGAGCACGACGGGGGCCTTCAGGCCGGCGGGCGCGGGCAGCTTGGTCGCCTCACCCTCTCCACCCGAGGCGCCCAGGGTCTCCAGGACGGCGGCGAGCCGGCCGTCGAACGCCTTGTCGACGGCCTCCGCGCCCGGGGCGACGACCAGCGCCTTCCCGGCCTTCGCGACGCCGACGACGAGGGCGTCGGCACGCAGCGTCGCCGCTCCGGCAGTGCTGAGAGTGAGAGCAGTCACGGTGGTGAATTCTCGCTTCCATTGAGTTCTGTGGCGGTCGAGGGATGGGCCGACCGAGCCCGCCGCATCGTATTTCGGCCCGATGAGCGCCGAGAACGAGCCTACGCTCGCTCACCCGGTTCGCTCACCGCGGCTTCGATTCACTCATCCGAGGTGTCTCTTTCATGTTTGTCCTTCCGGCTCCCGCACCGGCGCCACACTCGCCTCATTCACGCAAGGGCGGCACTCGCGCCTTCGCTTCATCTCCACAGGTCCTCCCACGTCCGGGGGCCTGCCGAGGGGGGACACCACACCATGCACGCGAACAGATCCCGCATGCCCGCGGCCGCGCCGAGGAAGTCCGGAAAGCAGGGGGTGCCGCGCCGCGCCGGCCGCACCGCCGGGGCGCTCGCCGCCGCCGCGCTCCTCGCCACCGTGGTGCCGTCCGCGCAGGCCGCCGCCGACCCCGCGCCCCGGATCGACCTCACCGTCCTGGTCGTCGACGACGGCGGCAGCGCGATCGGGGCGATCACCGCCGAACTGAAGGGCTCCGGGGTCCCGTACCGCGTCCTCGACCTGAACGACCCGAACCGGCCCGTGCTCACCCCCGCCTTCCTCAGCGACACGGTCGACGGCCGGCCCCGCGCCAAGTACCAGGGCGTGGTCCTGCCGCACGAGTCCGCCTTCGGCCCCGACTCCGCCGAGCACACCGCCCTCCGGACGTACGAGCGCACCTTCGGCATCCCCCAGGTCGACGCCTACACCTGGTCCCACCCCGGCGTCGGCCTCGACTACACCACCGACGGCGGCTGGTCCGGGGTCCTCGACGGCGTCACCGCGGGCGTCACCCCGGCCGGGGCGTCCGGCCCCTTCGGCTACCTCGCCGGCAGCCTGACCTTCGAGGACAACGACCCGGCGGTCTCCGAGAGCTACGGCTACGCGGGCCGCCCCCGCGCCGGCTTCACCAGCTACGTCGACATGCCGGTGGAGGGCGGCGGCCGGGCCAGCCTGGTCGGCGAGTACGCCGCCGACGGGCGCCGCGAACTCGTCGTCACCTTCGCCTACAACCAGCACCAGCGGCAGTTCCGCGCCCTCTCCCGCGGCATCGTCGAATGGCTCACCCAGGGCGTCCACCTCGGCCGCTCCCGGAACTACCTCTCCGTCCACGTCGACGACGTCTTCGCCCCCGACGCCCGCTGGGACACCGTCCGCAACTGCACCCCCGGCGACCTCGACTGCGTCGGCGGGGACCCGGAGGCCGAGAACCCGATCCGGATGACCGCCGCCGACGCCACCTACGCCGCCGCCTGGCAGAAGGCGTCCGGCTTCACCCTCGACATGGTCTACAACGGCGGCCAGGGCGAGCAGTGGAAGACCGAGCACGGCGGCACCGACCCGCTCGCCGCCCGGCTGATCGCCGACCGCGCCCAGTACCGCTGGATCAACCACACCTACACCCACCCGTACCTCGGCTGCGTCCAGGACAACACCACCGTCCCCTGGCGGTGCGCCACCGACGCCTCCGGCAGCACCCTCTGGGTCAGCCGCGCCGAGCTCTCCGCGCAGATCCGGAACAACGTCAACTGGGCTGTGGGCAAGGGCATCTCCGTCGACCGCTCCGAACTCGTCACCGGCGAGCACTCCGGTCTGAGGACCCTGCCCCAGCAGCCGGCCGACAACCCCAACCTGGCCGGAGCCCTCGCCGACAACGGCGTGAAGTGGACGGCCAGCGACAACTCCCGCGAGCCCCGGCAGCGGGCGGTCGGCGCCGCGAAGACCGTCCCCCGGCACCCGATGAACGTGTACTACAACGTCGGCACCGCCGCCGAGATGGCCGACGAGTACAACTGGGTCTACACCTCCCGGGCCGACGGCGGCAGCGGCGTCTGCGAGTCCAACCCCGCCTCCACCTGCCTGCCCGCCCCGCTCGACCCGGCCACCGGCTACGCGGAGCACATCGTGCCGCAGGAGGCCCGCATCGCCCTCGGCCACGTCGTCGCCAACGACCCCCGCCCGCACTACGTCCACCAGTCGAACCTGGCCGAGGAACGCCTCCTCTACCCGGTCCTCGACCGGCTCCTCGCCGACTACCGGGCGCTCTTCGCCGCCAACACGCCCCTGGTGAACCCCCGTCAGAAGGACGTCGGCACCGAGCTGACCCGCCGGGACGCCTGGGACGCCGCCCTCGCCGCCGGGAAGGTCACCGCGTACCGCGTCGGCTCCACCGTCACCGTCAAGGCGCCCGCCGGCGTCCAGATCCCCGTCACCGCCCCCGAGGGCACCCGCAAGCAACTCGTCCTCGGCACCGCCGCCTTCGGCACCGCCTACGCCGGCAGCCGCTCCGCCTGGACCGCGCCCGAACTGCTCCAGACCGCCGTCACACTCCAGCTCCCGACCGCCTGACCAGCACGTTCTGGGGGGACACGCACATGCCGAGCAGTGGCCGTCACGTCACCATGCTCACCGAAGGCACCTATCCGCACGTCCACGGCGGCGTCAGCACCTGGTGCGACCAGCTCGTCCGGGGCATGCCCGAGGTCACCTTCGAGATCCTCGCCCTCACCGGCAGCGGCCGCGAACCCGTCACCTGGGAGCTGCCGCCCAACGTCACCCGGCACACCGCGTTCCCCCTCTGGGGCCACCCGCGGGGACCGGCCGCGCCCACCCGCGCGCGCCGGCCCCCGCGGGGGCGCGGACGCCGCCGCTTCCTCGCCACGTACGAGCGCTTCCTGCTCGCCCTGCTCGACCCGGAGGCCGGCCACGACCTCGCCGGGAGCCTCTACGAGCTGGCCGCCCTCGCCCGCGACGGCCGGCTCACCCCGGCCCTCCGCTCCGAACAGGCCCTCCGCACCCTCATGTGGATCTGGACCATGCCGCACCTGCCGACGCGTGCGGCCGGGCCCACCGTCCACGACGCCCTCACCGCCACCGACCTGCTCGAACACGCCCTGCGGCCGCTCGGCGCCCGGATAGCCGACGGCAGCGTGGCGCACGCCGTCTCCAGCGGCCTCGCCACCCTGCCCGCGCTCGCCGCGCAGCACTTCGAAGGGGTGCCCTTCCTGCTCACCGAACACGGCATCTACCTCCGCGAGCGCTACCTCGGCTACCGCACCGAGGCCCAGCGCTGGCCCGTCAAGGCCCTCATGCTCGGCTTCTACCGCGAGCTCAACTCCCTCGGCTACCGCCAGGCCGACCTCATCACCCCCTGCAACCAGTACAACCGGCGCTGGGAGGAACGCGGCGGCGCCCCCGCCGACCGCATCCGCACCGTCTACAACGGCGTCGATCCCGCCCTCTTCCCCGAGGCCGGGCCCGAACCGGAGACCCCGACGCTCAGCTGGTGCGGCCGGGTCGACCCGATCAAGGACCTGGAGACCCTGATCCGGGCGTACGCGATCTCCCGCGCCGAACTCCCCGAGCTGAGGCTCCGCCTCTTCGGCCCCGTTCCGGCCGGGAACGAGGACTACCGCACCCGCCTGGAGAAGCTCGCCGCCGAACTCGGCGTCGCCGACGGCGTCTCCTTCGAGGGCCGCGTCTCCGACGTCCCCTCCGCCTACGCGGCCGGCAGCGTGGTGATGCTCTCCTCCATCAGCGAGGGCTTCCCCTTCTCCCTCATCGAGGCGATGTCCTGCGGCCGGGCCACCGTCTCCACCGACGTCGGAGGGGTACGGGAGGCGGTCGGCGACACCGGGATCGTCGTCCCGCCCCGCGAACCGGCCGTCATGGCCGCCGCCGTCTCCGCCCTCCTCCGCGACGGCGCCCGCCGCGCCGAACTCGGCCGGCGCGCCCGGCAGCGGGTGATCGACGAGTTCACCCTGCACCGCTCGGTCGACGGCTTCCGCCGCATCTACCGCGAACTCGCCGCGCCCCGCACCCCCGGACGGCCGGCGCCCGCCCCGACGCCGCTGCGCGTCAGCATCCCCGCCCCGCGCCGTTCCGCGCCCCGCGTCCCGGAAGGAACCCCGGCATGAGCGGCTCCCTCTGGCTGAAGCCCCCGGCCACCACCCCGCCCCTGCCGGCCGTGCCCCGCCCCCGGACCCCCGACCCGGGGACCGGGGCAGGGGCCGGGACCGCGGCCGGGACGGGCACCGCCGCCGACCCGCTCGACGAACTCGCCGTCCGCCTCGACGCGTTCGTCGCCGCGGCCGTCCACCCGGACGAGATCGCCGCGCTGCTGGAGTCCGACGGCATGACCGACGACCACATCCGGCTCACCTACGGGCGGAACGATTCCTTCGCGCTCGCCGAGGACCTGTACGCGCGCGTGCGCAGGCGCCACCCCGAACCGCCCCGGACGGCCCCGGGCGCCCCCGGCTGGACCGAAGGGCTCGGCGGCTGCCTGCTGCGCGGCCTCGTCTTCGCCCTGCCCGGCCTCGCCTACGTCCTGGCCGGGCCCCTGCTCGCCGGACCCCACGGGCGGTACGGACTCCCCGCCGGCACCGTCCCGCTGCTCGCAGGCGCCGTCACCGGCTGGGTGTGGAACCAGGCCCTCTCCCACCGCGCCTACACCTGGCTCGGCCTCGGCGACCGGCCCGCCGCCGCCCGCGCCCTGCTCATCGGCGCCCCGGCCGGCGCGCTGGCCGGCACCGCCGTCGCCCTCGCCGCCGCCCGCGACGGCGAACTGCCCGCCGCCGTCTTCGCCGCCGGACAGTCCCTCTACCTCGCCGCCGCCACCGTCCTCCTCGTCCTCGGCCGCGAACGGGCCCTGCTCGTCGCCCTGCTGCCGCTCCTCGGCGCCCTCCCCGCCCTCCGCTGGGACCTGCCCGACCCGCTGCGCGCCGCCCTGCCCGCCGTCTCGCTCACCGCCGCCTGCCTGATCGCCGCCCGGGCGCTGCGCCCCGGCACCGCGCGCGGCGCCGCCGGGCGGGGCGGACCGCCGCTCACGGCCTCCGTCCCCTACGGCCTCTTCGGCCTCGGCAGCGGGGTCCTCGTGCTCCACGCGGGGCTCGGCGACCCGCCGGCCACCGGCACCGGCACCGGCGCGGTCATCGCGCTCACCCTCTCCATGGGGCCCGCCGAATGGCTGCTGCACCGCTTCCGGGGCGGCAGCCTCGCCCGGCTGCGGACCCTCACCACCGCCCGCGCCTTCCGCCGCGCGGTCACCGGCACCCTCGTCCTCTGCCTCGGCGGATATCTGACCGCGCTGCTCGCCCTCACCCTCACCGCGACCCTGTTCCGGCCCGGCACCCCCTGGCCCGACCCGGACCGGCTGCTCGCCCTCCTCCTCATCGGCACCGTGCTCTGGCTGGGGCTGCTCCTCCAGGCGTTCGGCGCCGTCCTCGGCGCGGCGGCCGTCTGCCTGCTCGCCGCCGCCGCGCAGACCCTCGAACCGGCGGCGGGCCCGCTCGCCGCCGGGGCGGCGGCGGCCGTGCTGGCCGTCCTCAGCCATGTTCTGCTGGTACGACCGACCGCCCACCGTCCCTGAAGACCCGGCAGCCCCGAAGACCCCGAAGTCCACGAAGCCCCCGGAAGACCCAGGAAGCACCGCACGTGAAACGTTCCCTCCTGGTGCCGTTCTACGAGCACCCCACCGACCGGCCCGAGGGCTGGGCGGCCCTGGTCGCGGCCGCGCCGACGCTGTACGGCGTGGTCCTCAACCCGGCGAACGGCGCCGGCGAGGCCCCCGATCCGGCCTTCGTCGAGGCCGCCGAGCGGCTGCGCGCCGCCGGGGTGCGGATCCTCGGCTACGCGGACACCGCCTACGGCCGCCGCCCGCACGCGAAGGTCGTCGCCGACCTGCTCCGCCACCGCGACTGGTACGGCGCCGACGGCGCCTTCCTCGACCAGGTGGCGACCGCGCCCGAGGCGCTGCCGCACTACCGCCGGCTCGCCGTCGCCGCCCGCGCCGCCGGGGCCGCCACCCTCGTCCTCAACCACGGCACCCACGCCGACGAGGGGTACGCCGAACTCGCCGACCTGCTGGTCACCTTCGAGGGCCCCTGGGACACCTACCGCACCCTCGACCTGCCGGCCGCCCCGCACCACTGCCACCTGGTCTACGCGGCCCCGCCCGGCTTCCGGCCCGCGACCGAGGTGCACTGCGCGGTCCCCGGGACCGGCGCCCACCCCTGGGGCACCCTGCCGGACGACCTCCCGGAGCCCGCCCGATGAGACGCCTCCTCCCCCTCCTGGCCGCCCTGCTCCTCCTGGCCACGGCCTGCACCACGACCTCCGCCCCCGACCCCAAGCATGAGGAGGGCGACCGCTGGCGCCCCACGGCCGGCCTCGCCTGGCAGTGGCAGCTCAGCGGGAAGCTGGACGCGACCGTCGACGTGCCCGTGTACGACATCGACGGCTTCGACCACCCGGCCGCGACCGTCGCCGACCTGCACCGCCGCGGCCGGAAGGTGATCTGCTACCTCTCCACCGGCGCCTGGGAGGACTTCCGCCCCGACGCGGACCGCTTCCCGAAGTCCGTCCTCGGACGGAGCAACGGCTGGGCCGGCGAACGCTGGCTGGACATCCGCCGCACCGACGTCCTCGAACCCCTGATGACGGAGCGGATCGACATGTGCCGCGCCAAGGGGTTCGACGCCGTCGAACCCGACAACATGGACGGCTACCGCAACCGCACCGGCTTCCCCCTCACCGCGGCCGACCAGCTCGCCTACAACCGCCTCATCGCCCGCCTCGCCCACGACCGCGGCCTCGCCGTCGGCCTCAAGAACGACCTCGACCAGATCCCCCAGCTCCTCGCCGACTTCGACTTCGCCGTCAACGAGCAGTGCGCCGAGTACGACGAGTGCCACCGCCTGGCCCCCTTCATCGCGGCGGACAAGCCGGTCTTCCACGCCGAGTACGAACTTCCCCTGGCCGACTTCTGCCCCGAGTCCCGCGAGCTGGGCCTCAGCTCCCTGCGCAAGCGCTACGAACTCGACGCCTGGCGCCGGGCCTGCTGAGCCCCGGACGCGCCTCAGCCCAGCGTCAGCGCCACCAGCGTCACCGTCGCCGCCGTCTCCTCGACCGCGCCGAAGACGTCGCCGGTGACGCCGCCGAAGCGGCGGACGCAGCGGCGCAGCAGGAGGGCGGCGGCGGCCAGGCCCGCGCCCGCGGCGAGGACGCCCCGGACGGCGTCGGACGGGGAGAGGAGCAGGCCCGTGCCGGCGGCGAGGAGGAGGACGGCGGCCGTGCAGAGGGTCGCCGCGCGGACCGGCACCGTGGCGGCGACGATCGCGCCGAGCCCCTCCGGCCGGGCCGCCGGGACGCCGTGCCGGGAGGCGTGGGTGAGGGCCAGCCGGGCGACCGTGGCGGCCAGGACGACGGCGACCGCGCCGTGCGCCCAGCCCTCCCCGTACAGCTCGTACACGGCCGCGACCTGCGCGAGCAGGGCGAGGACGAGGGTGATGACGCCGAACGGGCCGATGTCGGACTGCTTCATGATGCGCAGCGCGTCCTCGGCCGGCTTGGCGCTGCCGAGCCCGTCGGCGGTGTCGGCGAGGCCGTCGAGGTGCAGGCCCCGGGTGAGCAGCGCGGGGACGGCGACGGTGACGACGGCGGCGAGCAGCGGTCCGGAGCCGAGCGGCAGGAGCACCCCGCCGGCCGCGGCGGCGACGAGGCCGACGACGAGTCCGGCGGCCGGGGCGCAGAGCATGCCGGCGCGCGCCGCGTCCCGGTCCCAGCGGGTGATGCGGGCGGGGAACACGGTGAGGGTCCCGAAGGCGAAACGCAGGCCGTCCATCCGGGCAGGGTAATCGCCGGAACCGGACGGTAGATTTCCGGTATCCGTACCTATCGGGCATAGCGGAACGGGGTGGCATGGGTCACTGGTTCTCCCGCAACATCCTGGAGCCGGGCAAGCTCCCGATGCTCCTCGCGCTGACCTCGTTCGTCCTCACCTTCCTGGTCACCCGCACCGTCACCCGGCTCATCCGCGCCGGCCGGGGACCCTTCCGGAACGTCTCCTCCGGCGGGCTGCACATCCATCACGTCGTGCCCGGCGTGGTCCTCGCCGTGCTCGGCGGCTTCGGCGCGGTGGCCAGCGGACGGCACGGTTTCGGCGCGGCCGCCTTCGCCGTCGTCTTCGGCGTCGGCGCGGGACTCGTCCTGGACGAGTTCGCGCTCATCCTCCATCTGGACGACGTGTACTGGTCGGAGGAGGGCCGGCAGAGCGTCGAGGTCGTCGTCCTCACCGCCGCCCTCGTGCTGCTGCCCCTCAGCGGTTTCTCCCCGCTCGGCGTGGACGACGTCACGGAGGAGGAGCGGCAGGACCGGGTGAGTTTCCTCCTCACCCTGGTGCTGAACTTCCTCCTGATCCTGGTCACCCTGGTCAAGGGCAAGCTGCGGATGGCGCTGATCGGGGTCTTCGTGCCCTTCGTGGCGATCGTCGGCGCCGTCCGGCTGGCCCGCCCCGGCTCCTGGTGGTGGCGGCACTTCTACGGCCGCCGGCACCGGGCACGCGCGCGTGGCACGGTCCGCGCCTACCGGCACGACAAGCGGTGGACCCGGGTGCGGCGGCGGGTTCAGGACCTGATCGGCGGCTTCCAGGAGCGCGTCCCCGGCCGGGGTTCCGCCCGGTCCTGACCGCGCTCCCGCCACTTCAGGAGGCCGATCAGCACCAGGACGCCCGCGATGGCCGCCAGGTGCTCCTTGCCCGCGAGGTTCGGCTTGACGATCACCTCGACCACCATCGCGACGACGACGGCCGCGCCCGTCCAGTACGCCCGCTGCCGCCAGCAGACGTAGACGGCGAGGCCGACCACCGCCGCCGACGGCCCGGTGTCCACCACCTGCGCGTCGGAGGCGGGCAGCCCGAGGGGCGTGCCGGGGCCGAGGGCGATGCCCACGCGCGCGTACAGGGTGCCGCAGAGGGTCGCCAGATAGGCGATCCCGAGCGTCCGCCACCGCCCGAGGCAGAGCTCGGCGATCCCGAAGACCAGCAGGATCTGGGCGAGCGCGCCCCAGACCGGCAGGTCGAGCGCGGGCACGAACAGCGACAGCGGGGTGCGCAGCAGGGACAGCCACAGCGGGTCCTCGGCCCGCACCGCGCCGAGCGCCTGCACCGGCCCGTAGCCCCAGTCCTGGTTCTGGACGAACTGGAACAGCGCGGTGAGGCCGACCGCCGTCAGCGTCAGCGGCACCGCCCTCCACCGACGCGCCGTCAGCTCCCGTCGCAGCGTGCCGGCGAGCGGACCCCACTCGCGCCGGGCGAAGCCGCGGACCGCCCCGCTCAACGCCCGCCCGCCAGATGCTTGCGGTGCAGCCACTTCGGCAGGCCCGGCGCCTCCAGGAAGCCCTCGGCGCGGCCGGCGGCGATGCCGATGCGCGGCAGGTCGGCGCTCTTCTCGAAGAGCATGAAGCGGGGCTCCCAGATCGGTCGGTACTTGGCGTTGGCGCGGTACAGCGACTCGATCTGCCACCAGCGGGAGAAGAAGCTGAGCAGCGAGCGCCACATCCTCAGCACCGGTCCGGCGCCGAGCTTCGAGCCGCGTTCGAAGACGGACCGGAACATCGCGAAGTTCAGCGAGACCTGAGTGATCCCGATCTCCTTCGCCCGCTGCAGGAGCTCGATCACCATGAACTCCATCAGCCCGTTCTCGGAGTCGCGGTCCCGCCGCATCAGGTCGAGCGAGAGCCCCTTCGGCCCCCACGGCACGAAGGAGAGCAGCGCCCGCAGCTCGCCCGTGCCGTCGGTGCACTCCAGCATCACGCACTGCCCGTCGCGCGGGTCCCCGAGCCGCCCGAGCGCCATCGAGAAGCCGCGCTCGGTGGCCCCGTCCCGCCAGTCGTCCGCCTTCCGCAGCAGCTCGGCCATCTCCTCGGCGGGGATGGCCTCGTGGCGCCGGATCCGCACCTCGTACCCGGCGCGCTCGACCCGGTTGAACGCCTGGCGGACCGTCCGCATGGCCCGCCCGTCGAGCGTGAACTCGTCTGTCTCCACGATCGCCTCGTCGCCCAGCTCCAGCGCGTCCAGGCCGTGCCGGGCGTAGATCACCCCGGCCTCCTCGCTCGCCCCCATGACGGCCGGGATCCAGCCGTGCTCCCGTGCCTCGGCGAGCCACGGCTCGATCGCCCCCGGCCACGCCTCGGGGTCGCCGATCGGGTCGCCGGAGGCGAGCGAGACCCCGCCCACCACCCGGTAGGCCACGGCGGCCTTCTCGCTCGGCGACCAGACGACGCTCTTCTCGCGGCGCAGCGCGAAGTAGCCCAGCGAGTCCCGGTCCCCGTGCTTGTCGAGCAGCGCCCGCAGCCGCTCCTCGTCCTCCTCGGTCAGCGGGTCCACCGCCCGGCGGGACCGGAAGGCGGCGAAGAGCACCGCGAAGAGCAGCAGCGTGGACATCACGTTGATGACCACGTCGACCCAGCCCGGGGTGGTGATGGTGGGGAAGCGCGAGTCGTCGGTGGCCAGCGTGATGAGCCGCATCACGCCGTACCGCCACCGCTCCAGGAAGGTGGAGTGCCCGGCGGCCGTGTTGGTGACGGTGACCAGGAGCGCGGCGAGCAGCGAGGTGACCAGCAGGCCACCGACCGCGACCAGCGCGGCCAGCAGCGGGTTGGAGCGGTCGCCCTTCGCGTAGAACTCCTTGCGGCCGAGCAGCAGGGCGGTGAAGAAGGCGGCGGTCAGGGCCAGCGAGACCCAGTTCTGGGCGTGCTCCCGGATCTCGGGGAAGAGCATCACCAGCGCGAAGAGCAGCAGGAAGAGGCCGCTCAGCACGGTGTTGAGGATCCAGGCGGCCCGCTTGCGGCGGCGCATGGTGATCGCCAGGAAGAGCGTGAAGACGCCGGAGGCGAAGCCCGCCGTGAGCATGTACGGCGTGAAGTAGTCGTCCTCGTTGTGCCGCCGCAGGTCCTGCCCGAAGGAGACCCACACGGCGCTCAGGAGGTTGATGAACGTGACGACGCGGAGGTACCAGACGGCGAACGCGGCGCTCCGCCGCGAGCGGCCGGTGCCCCGGGGCGTTCCTTCGGCGGACAAGCGGACCTCTCCCATGAAAAGCGATCATATGGGGCACCGCTTCCCGTGCGGCGACGCCGGAGGCGGCCACCCGCGCGTCGCGGGCGGCCGCCTCCGGGACTGTCACCGATGGAGTACGCCGTCCCCTCAGACCGCCTCGGGCGAGACGGGCTCGTCCGGAGTGGTCGGCTCCGGACGCTCGGGCAGCTCGGCGGCGAGGGCCGCCGCGGCCCGGACGAGGGGAAGCGCGAGCAGTGCCCCGGTTCCCTCACCCACCAGGACGCCCTGGTCGAGCAGCGGGTTGAGCGCCATCCGGTCCAGCGCCTTCGCCTGCGCCGGCTCCCCGGACACCTGGCCCGCCAGCCACCAGTCCGGCGCCCGGAACGCCGCCCGCTGCGCCACCAGCGCACAGGCCGCGCCCACCACGCCGTCCAGGATCACCGGCATCCGCCGCACCGCCGCCTGCAGCAGGAAGCCGGTCGTCGCCGCCAGATCCGCCCCGCCGACCGCGCCGAGCAGCGCCAGCTGGTCGCCGAGGACCGGCCGCGCCCGTCGCAGCGCGTCCCGGATCGCCGCGCACTTGCGCATCCACGCCAGGTCGTCGATCCCCGCGCCGCCGCGCCCGGTCACCACCGAGGCGTCCGTCCCGCACAGCGCCGCGATCAGCGTCGACGCCGGGGTCGTCCCGCCCACGCTCAGATCGCCGAGCACCACCAGATCGGTGCCCGAGTCGGCCTCCTCGTCGGCGATCGCGATCCCGAGCCGCACCGCGGCCTCGGTCTCCTCCGGCGTCAGCGCGTCCTCGACGTCGATCCGGCCGCTGCCGCGCCGCACCCGGTGCCGGGTCACCGCCTCCGGCAGCAGCCCCGGGTCGCAGTCCAGCCCCGCGTCCACCACCCGCACCGGCACGTCCATCGAGCGGGCCAGCACGGCGAGCGGGCTCGCCCCGTCGAGCAGCTCCCGCACCAGGACGTGGGCGGTGCCGGCCGCGCGGCCCGACACGTCCTGCCCGGCGATGCCGTGGTCACCGGCGAAGACGACCACCTTCGGCTGCTCGATCGCCCGCACCCGCACCGCCGACTGGGCGGCGGACAGCCACTCGCCCAGCTCGTCGAGGCGGCCGAGCGCGCCCGGGCGGACGGCGAGCCGCTCCCGGCGCTCCTCGGCGTCACGCCGGATCCCGCCGTCGGGGCGCTCGATCAGATCGGAGAAGTCGTCGAGATTCAGGGGCTGCACGGGGTGCAGAGGGTCCATCGGGGGTTCCGCCTTGTGACATCAGCGAGGTTCGGCACGGGCCATCGGGATCAGCACCCTACCCGCGCAGCACCAGCGCCTGTCCGGCGACCACGAGCACCACCTGCTCGCACTCGTCCGCGAAGGCCGCGTTGAGCCGCCCCAGCTCGTCCCGGAACCGCCGCCCCGCCGCCGTCGCCGGCACCACGCCCGAGCCGGCCTCGTTGGTCACCACCACCACCGTCCTGCGGGTCGCCCGCACCGCCGCCACCAGCTCCGCCGTCCGCTCCCGCAGCGCCGCCTGCCCGCCGTCCGCCCAGACGCCGTCGTCCCAGGCGCCCACCCGGTCCATGGCGTCGGTCAGCCACAGCGACAGGCAGTCCACCAGCAGCGCCGGACCGTCGTCCTCGGCGAGCAGCGGCACCAGGTCGGTCGTCTCGACCGTGCGCCAGGAGCCGGGCCGCCGCTCCCGGTGCAGCGTCACCCGCTCCGCCCACTCGGGGTCGCCCTCCCGGGTCCCGCCGGTCGCCACGTACACCACCTCGGGGAAGGTCTCCAGGCGCCGCTCGGCCTCCACCGACTTCCCCGACCGCGCCCCGCCGGTCACCAGCGTCCGCCGCGGCACCTCCGGCAGCTCGTGGTACTCGCCCAGGTACAGCACCGTCCCGTCCGGCACCGCCCGCGCCCCGGCCGCCGCGAGCCGCCGGTCCAGCTCGGCCCCGGCCGGCGCGTCATGGTCCAGATGGACGGCGATCACCTCCGTGCCCGGCCCCACGGCGCCGGTCGCCCGCAGCCGCGCCAGCGCGTCGGGCCGGCCCGTCACGTCCGCCGCCACCAGGTCGTACGGCTCCTGGTGGTTCTCCGGCAGCCCCGCGGGCGCCGCCCCCGGCGGCAGGTACAGCAGCCGCTGCCCGTCGGCCGACACCACCTCGTACCCGGTGCCGGGGGAGTCCATCGGCACCGCCCGCACCCGGTGCCCGCTGATCAGCGTCAGCTCCCGTCCGTCGGGCACCCGCCCGGCCGTCGGCAGCCCGGCCGGCACCTCCACCGCGGGACCGTCGTGCGGATGCGTCAGGAGCACCTGCCGCACCCCCACCAGCGAGCGCCCCGCACGGGCCGCGGCGAGCGCCGCCCCCGGGGTCAGGTCGAGCAGCAGGGCCCCGTCCACGAGCAGCGCGGTCGCGGCACGCGCGCGCGTGCCGCGGGAGCGCGCGCACACCGCGCAGGGGCAGTCGGGGCGGGGCAGGCCGAGCGGGGAGCCGGTGCCGAGCAGAGTCAGTTCCACGCACTGATCCTCCCGCGCCCCCGCGCGCGGTGCGCGCCCGGCTACTCTGCGGGCAGGAAACCGATCATCCGGTGAGCCCCAGGAGGCGGACATGGCATGGACGTGGCGGTTCGAGAAGTCCGACGGCACGGAGGTCGCCCCGGTGGTGACCCCGGAGGAGTTCGGCACCCAGGGCGACGCCGAGAGCTGGCTCGGCGAGCACTGGCGCGACCTCCTCGCGGGCGGCGCGGACCAGGTGACCCTCTCCGAGGACACCACCAAGATCTACGGCCCGATGCCGCTGGACGCCGAAGGCGCCTGACGGCGTAGACGTAGACAAGGGGCGGGATCCACCGGGATCCCGCCCCCTACCCGACCCCGCCCCCTGCCCGACCCCCCCCCCTACCCATACCCCGGGGACGCCCCGACCCCAACCCCCCCCCCCACCCCCACCCCCCCCCCCTACATAGAGCCCAACG
>NZ_JBHYKM010000059.1:34728-36218 GCF_042741435.1 Streptomyces sp. NPDC058955
CTCCTCCCCACACCCACACATCGCCCCCCCGCGTGGCGGCGCGCCCCCTGGGGCGTCTGCGGGTTTGCTATTATCGGGGGGGGGGCCCCCCGCGGGCCCCCCCCCCTTCCCGTACGCCGCCCCTTCCCGTACGCCGCCCCTTCCCGTACGCCTGTCTCGTCCCGTACCCGACCCCCGCCCCCTTCCCGCACCCGGCGCCGTCACATCTCGCCGAGCGTGACCTCCGCCTTGCGGGTCTCCCCGTCCCGCACGTACGTCACCGACACCACGTCCCCCGGGCTGCGGTCCGCCAGGGACTCCGCGAGCGAGGTGATCGTCGTGATGTCGTCGTCCGCGAGCCGGGTGATCACATCGCCCGCCCGCAGTCCCGCGTCCGCCGCCGCGCCGCCCGCCTCGGCCTCCACCACGGCCACGCCGGCCGGCTCGTACGCGTCGTCCAGGACCGTTCGCCCGGTGATGTCGAGGGCGGCCCGGCCCGAGTCGGTGACCTTGCCGTCCTTGATGATCTGGTCGGCGACGGTCCGCACCATCGAGGCGGGGATCGCGAAGCCGATGCCGGGGGCGGCGCCGCCGCCCATCGCCGGGTCGCTGGCGGCGAGCGTCGGGATGCCGATGACCTGGCCGTCCAGGTCGACCAGCGCGCCCCCGCTGTTGCCGGGATTGATCGCGGCCGAGGTCTGCACCATGTTGCCGATGGTGGCGCCGGTGCCCCCGTCGGTCCGGCCCTCGCTGACGGTCCGGCCGGTGGCGGAGACGATGCCCTGGGTGACGCTGCCGGAGAGGCCCAGCGGGGAGCCCATCGCCAGCACGATCTGCCCCATCTCGACCTTCGCGGAGTCGCCGAACCGGGCCGGCTTCAGCCCGTCGGGCACCGACTCCAGCCGGATCACCGCGAGGTCCTGCTCCGGATAGGTGGCGACGAGCCGGGCCGCGACCGGCTCCCCGCCGGTGGCGGCGGTGACCCGGAAGCTCCGTTCCTCGCCGACCACGTGCGCGTTGGTGACGATGTGCCCCTTGTCGTCGTAGACCACCCCGGAGCCGAGGCTCTCCGCCGCGTCGATCTGCACCACGGACGGCAGCACGTCCTTGATCACGGCCTGGTAGTCGTCCTGGAGGTCGTTGGCGGCGAGCGGCGCCGCGGCCTGCGCGGTGGACCGCCCGGGCGCCGCGGACGTCCCGGAGTCCGCGGAGCAGCCGGCGGTCAGCGCGGCGGCGCAGACCCCGGCGGCGAGGGAGAGGACGGTACGGCGGACACGGGTACGCGCGCGGGCGCGGGAGACATCCATGTCCGGAGTATCCGTTCCGCCCCTTTCGCCCGTCCCGGTGGGCGCCGCCGAACAGGCGTACTCCGCGCGCAGCGGGGCAGGGGTACGGACCGGGACCAGGCGCTGCGCGAAGGGGGGGGGGGGGGGGGCGCGGGGGCGCGCCCCGCCCCGCCGCGGCGGGTGGGGGGGGGGGTGGGCCCCCCCCCCCCCCCCCCCGCGAGCACG
>NZ_JBHYKM010000059.1:36228-47096 GCF_042741435.1 Streptomyces sp. NPDC058955
GGGGGGGGGGGGCGGGCGTGGGGGTCTCCCGCGCCGGGCGGGGGGGGGGGGGGGGGGGGGGCGCGGGGGGCGGGGGGGGGGGGCGGGGGGCGGGGGGGCCCCCCCCCCCCCCCTCGGCCGTGTCGTTCGGGCGGGGTCTCAGCCCCGCACCCCGCACAGGTGCAGCAGCGCCGCCACCCGCCGGTACGGATCGGTCCGGCCCGCCCGCTCCTCGGCGGCGAGCAGCCGCTCCAGCTCCTCGGCGGCCGGCAGCCCCGCCTCGGCGGGGACGCCGTCGGTGAAGACCCGCACGCCGTACCAGGCGTGCAGCGGCGCCGCGATCCCCGCGAGCGTCGCCGTCAGCGCCTCCAGCCGGTCGGCCCGCACCTTCACGCCGTCGTCGTCCTGGTAGACGTCCGTGTCGAAGCCGGCCAGCGCGCCCGCCCAGTCCCCGGCGAGCCCCGGCCGCATGGCGAGGGCGTCCGCGTTCCGTACCACCAGGGAGAGCAGGCCCCCGGGGGCCAGCATCCGGGCCAGGCCCGCCAGCAGCGCGTCCGGCTCGTCGGCGTACATGAGCACCCCGTGGCACAGGACCACGTCGAAGCTGCCCGGCAGGAAGTGGACGCCGGTCTCGCGCCCGTCGCCCTCGATCAGCCGGACCCGCTCACGGATCCCGGCCGGCTCGGTCGCCAGCGACTCCCGGGCCGTCTTCAGCAGCTCGGGATCGGCCTCCAGACCCGTGACGGTGTGCCCGGCCCGGGCCAGCCGCAGCGCCTGCGTACCGGCCCCCATGCCCGCGTCGAGGATCCTCAGCCGCTGCCCCACCGGGTAGCGGCCGGTTATCTGCTCGTCGACCTGGCGGGCGACGATCTCCTGCCGGATGGTGTCCCGGAGCCCGCCGTGACCGGCGGGCCAGTGGACGACGGCGGGCAGCACGGGACCGCCCGTCCCGGAGGCGGTCACGCCGAAGACGTGCCCGCCGGAGGCCGAGCCGTCCGCGCTCAGGGCCGCTCTCCGCGCTTGACCTGCGGCTTCGGCAGCCGCAGTCGGCGCATCTGGAGCGTGCGCATCAGGCCGTACGCGATCGCGCCGCGCTTCGGCGTGTCCGGGAAGCGCTCGTTGAGCTGCTTCCGCAGACGGAACCAGATGCCGATGGAGTCGATGATGATCAGGACGATCACGCCGAGCCAGAGCAGCAGCGAGATGTTCTGGAGCGAGCGGTTCGCGTTGCCGAACAGCGACAGCACCAGGATGACCACGGCCATCGGCAGGAAGAACTCGGCGATCGCGAACCGCGAGTCGACGAAGTCGCGCACGAACTTGCGCACCGGACCCTTGTCACGGGCCGGCAGATAACGCTCGTCACCGCTGTTCAGCGCCTCGCGCTGACGCGTCAGGTCGGCCCGCCGCGCCTCTCGCTGGCGCTTGGCGGCCTCCTTGCGGTCGAGCGGGACGGACTGCGCGCGACGGCGCTGCGTCTGGGCCTCACTCCGCTTCGGGGTCGGGCGGCCCTTGGGGGCCTCGGGGTCGCGGGGCTGCTTGGAGAGGTCCGCCGTCACCTTCTCGGTGGGGGCCTTCTCATCCTTCGAACGGCTACGGAACACAAAACCCAAGGGTACGGGGTGGGAGGCATGGAACCCCAGTCCGGGAGGGAACGATCCGCTCACAGCCGGCGTCGTAGCCGGTACGCACACGAGGAAGCACGGCGCGTCAGGGGGTTCTCCCGGAGATCCCTCTACTCCTCCCGCCGGAGACGGGAGGACCCGCAGTCGTCCTTGGGGAGGAGCGCATCGGGCTCCGAACAGTGCGGTAATGGAGGCAGGGACCGTAGTCTGGATCCTGACGAAGAGCTGGTGCCAAGTCCGTCAGAAGGGGGCGCGCGAAGCCCATGAGCGGTGTCATGAAGCGTATGGGGATGATCTTCCGCGCGAAGGCGAACAAAGCCCTTGACCGGGCCGAGGACCCGCGCGAGACCCTCGATTACTCCTACCAGAAGCAGCTGGAGCTGCTGCAGAAGGTGCGCCGGGGCGTCGCCGACGTCGCGACCTCCCGCAAGCGGCTCGAACTCCAGCTGAACCAGCTGCAGGGCCAGTCCGCCAAGCTGGAGGACCAGGGCCGCAAGGCGCTGGCGCTCGGCCGCGAGGACCTCGCCCGCGAGGCGCTGTCCCGCAGGGCCGCGCTCCAGCAGCAGGTCAGCGACCTGGAGGTGCAGCACCAGACCCTCCAGGGCGAGGAGGAGAAGCTGACCCTCGCGGCACAGCGGCTCCAGGCCAAGGTGGACGCCTTCCGCACCCGGAAGGAGACCATCAAGGCCACGTACACGGCCGCCCAGGCGCAGACCCGGATCGCCGAGTCCTTCTCCGGCATCTCCGAGGAGATGAGCGACGTCGGCCTCGCCATCCAGCGGGCCGAGGACAAGACCGCCCAGCTCCAGGCCCGGGCCGGCGCCATCGACGAGCTCCTCGCCTCCGGCGCGCTCGACGACCAGTCGGGCCTCGCCAAGGACGACATCCAGGCCGAGCTGGACCGCCTCTCCGGCGGCACCGACGTCGAGCTGGAGCTCCAGCGGATGAAGGCGGAGCTGGCCGGCGGCCCCTCCCAGCAGGCGATCGAGGGCGGCGCCGCGGGCACCCCGCAGCAGAACCAGCAGCAGTCCCACCCCCGCTTCGACAAGCAGTAGGCAAGGACGGCGTCATGATCGTACGGATCATGGGGGAGGGCCAGCGCGAGCTGGCCGACAGCCACTTCGCCGAGCTGAACAAGCTCGACGACGAGCTGCTGAGCGAGATGCAGTCCGGCGACGAGGAAGGCTTCCGGCGCACGCTCGGCGCCCTCCTCGACGCCGTCCGCCACCTGGGCACCCCCCTGCCGGACGACGCCCTGGAGCCCTCGGAACTCATCCTCCCGTCCCCGGACGCCACCCTGGAGGAAGTCCGGGACATGCTCTCGGACGACGGCCTGATCCCCGGCTGACGCCCCGGTGGGGGCAGGCGTCCCACAGGGCAGGGGGAGGGCGGGCACACCGGGACGGCGCCCTCGGTGGCGCCCGGGCACCCGCCCCTCCCCGCAGGACGGCGCCGTTCCGGGCCCGCCGGGCACGCCGTACCGTTACCGGCGTGACCCGCACAGGAGAAGCGCCCCCCGCCCCCACCTCAGGGCTCGCCACCCGCCTGTGCGAAAGATTCCGCGACCACCCCCTGGCCTTCGACACCGTCCTGGCCTTCGGCGTCCTCGTCGCCATGATCGCGGCCTCCTTCACCGACCCCCACGGCAGCGCCACCGGCCCCACCTTCGGCGACCGCGCCCCCACCCTCCCCGGCGTCGCGATGATGACCGCCGCCGCCGTCGCCCTGGTGTTCCGCCGCCGCCGGCCCTTCGCCGTCCTCGTCTTCACCGCCTCCCTCAGCCTGGTCGAGCTGCTCGGCGAGACCCGCCCCGCCCCGCTCGCCATCAGCGCCGTCGTCGCCCTCTACACGGTCGCCTCCCGCACCGACCGCCCCACCACCTGGCGGGTCGGCCTCGTCACCATGACCGTGCTCGCCGTCGCCGCCATGGCCTTCGGCCCGACCCCCTGGTACGCCCAGGAGAACCTCGGGGTCTTCGCCTGGACCGGCATGGCCGCCGCCGCGGGCGACGCCGTCCGCAGCCGCCGCGCCTTCGTCGACGCCATCCGGGAGCGCGCCGAGCGCGCCGAGCGGACCCGCGAGGAGGAGGCCCGCCGCCGGGTCGCGGAGGAACGGCTCCGGATCGCCCGCGACCTCCACGACGTCGTCGCCCACCACATCGCCCTGGTCAACGTGCAGGCCGGAGTCGCCGCCCACGTCATGGACAAGCGCCCCGACCAGGCCAAGGAGGCCCTCGCCCACGTCCGCGAGGCCAGCCGCTCCGCCCTCGACGAGCTGCGCGCCACCGTCGGCCTGCTCCGCCAGTCCGGCGACCCCGAGGCCCCCACCGAACCGGTCTCGGGCCTCGCCGTCCTCGACGGGCTCCTCGACAGCTTCCGCAAGGCCGGACTGCCCGTCTCGCTGGCCCGGGCCGACGGCGGCCGGCAGCTCCCGGCGCCCGTCGACCTCGCCGCGTACCGGATCGTCCAGGAGGCCCTCACCAACGTCCGCAAGCACGCCGGACCGGACGCCCGCGCCGAGGTGAGCATCGTCGTCGTGGGCCGTACGGTCGAGATCACCGTCCTCGACGACGGCACCCCGCCCGACGGGCCGGCCACCGAGCCCTCCGGCGGCCACGGCCTGCTCGGCATGCGCGAGCGGGTCACCGCCCTCGGCGGCGCGCTCACCGCGGCACCCCGCTACGGCGGCGGCTTCCGCGTCCAGGCGATACTGCCGCTGTGCCCGGGGACGCCCCGGGACGCGGGGGAGGAAAGATGACGATCCGGGTACTGCTCGCCGACGACCAGGCCCTGCTGCGCAGCGCCTTCCGGGTGCTCGTCGACTCCGAGCCCGACATGGAGGTCGTCGGGGAGGCCGCCGACGGCGCCCAGGCCGCCGCCCTCGCCCGGACCGAACGGCCCGACGTCGTCCTCATGGACATCCGGATGCCCGGCACCGACGGCCTCGCCGCCACCCGCGCGATCACCGCCGACCCCGAGCTCGCCGGGGTCCGGATCGTCATGCTCACCACCTTCGAGATCGACGAGTACGTGGTCGAGTCGCTGCGCGCCGGCGCCTCCGGCTTCCTCGGCAAGGGCGCCGAACCGGACGAGCTGCTCGGCGCGATCCGGATCGCGCACGCCGGCGAGGCGCTGCTCTCCCCGGCCGCCACCAAGGGCCTGATCGCCACCTTCCTCGCCCAGAGCGCCGCCGCCGACCCGGTCGGCGCCGGGGCCAGGGTGGACGCCGAGCGGCTCTCCGCGCTCACCGCCCGAGAGCGCGAGGTCCTCGTCCTGGTCGGCGGCGGCCTCTCCAACGACGAGATCGCCGAACGGCTCGACGTCAGCCCGCTCACCGTGAAGACCCACGTCAACCGCACCATGGCCAAGCTCGGCGCCCGCGACCGCGCCCAGCTGGTGGTCACCGCCTACGAGACCGGACTGGTCCGCCCGCGGGGGGAGTGACCGCGCCCGCCGGCGTACTGCGGACGCGGTACGCGAGGGCCGGGAAGTGCGTCTGGGGGCCGAGGACTTCCGGCCGGGCGTGGCCCAAGGTAGGGGGGAGGGGGGCGCTCTGGCTGCCCGCCGCCTGCCGACGAGTACGCCACAGAAGAGAGACCCCATGTCCTGGCTGTCCAGATTCAGCCTCGCGCAACGGGCCCTGATCGGGCTGATGTCCATCGTCGCCATCGTCTTCGGACTGATCGCGATACCCCAGCTGAAGCAGCAGCTGTTCCCCTCGATCGAGCTCCCGATGGTCTCGATCATCGCCCCGTACCAGGGCGCCTCTCCCGACGTGGTCGAGCAGCAGGTCGTCGAGCCGCTGGAGAACAACCTCAAGGCCGTCGACGGCATCAAGGGCATCACGTCCACCGCCTCCGAGGGCAGCGCCGTCATCATGGCCTCCTTCGACTACGGCGACGAGTCCACCAAGCAGCTGGTCGCCGACGTCCAGCAGGCCGTCAACCGCGCCCGGGCGGTGCTGCCCGACACGGTCGACCCGCAGGTCGTGGCCGGCTCCACCGACGACATCCCGACCGTCGTCCTCGCCGCCACCTCCGACAAGGACCAGCAGGCGCTCGCCGACCAGCTGGAGCGGACCGTCGTCCCCGCCCTGGAGGACATCGACGGCGTCGGCCAGGTCAGCGTCGACGGCGTCCAGGACCTCCAGGTCTCCGTCACCCCCGACCCGCGCAAGCTCGCCGCGGCCGGCCTGACCTCCATGAACCTCGCCCAGGCCCTCCAGAACGGCGGCGCCACCCTGCCGGCCGGCTCCTTCTCCGAGGCCGGCAAGAGCCGCACCGTCCAGGTCGGCGGCGGCTACACCTCGCTCCAGCAGATCCAGGACCTGCGCGTCAAGCCCGCCCAGGGCAAGGCGGTCCGGCTCGCCGACGTCGCCACCGTGCGGCAGGAGGAGTCCGCCCGGGTCTCGCTGACCCGCACCAACGGCAAGCCCAGCCTCGCCGTCATGGCCACCATGGACAAGGACGGCAGCGCCGTCGCCATCTCCGAGGCCGTCGAGGAGAAGCTCCCCGAGCTGCGCAAGCAGCTGGGCGCGGGCGCCGAGCTGACCGTCGTCTCCGACCAGGGCCCGGCCGTCGCCAAGTCGATCTCCGGCCTCACCACCGAGGGCGCCCTCGGCCTCGTCATGGCCGTCCTGGTGATCCTGGTCTTCCTCGCCTCGATCCGCTCGACCCTGGTCACCGCGGTCTCCATCCCGCTCTCGGTGGTCCTCGCCCTGATCGTGCTGTGGACCCGCGACCTCTCCCTCAACGTGCTGACCCTCGGCGCGCTCACCATCGCCATCGGCCGGGTCGTCGACGACTCGATCGTGGTCCTGGAGAACATCAAGCGCCACCTCGGCTACGGCGAGGACCGCCAGTCCGCGATCATCACCGCCGTCAAGGAGGTGGCCGGCGCGGTCACCTCCTCCACCCTCACCACCGTCGCCGTCTTCCTGCCGATCGGCCTGGTCGGCGGCATGGTCGGCGAGCTGTTCGGCTCCTTCAGCCTCACCGTGACCGCCGCCCTGCTGGCCTCGCTGCTGGTCTCGCTGACGGTCGTCCCGGTGCTCTCGTACTGGTTCCTGCGCGCCCCCAAGGGCACCTCCGAGGACCCGGACGAGGCCCGCAGGCTCGCCGAGGAGAAGGAGGCGAAGAGCCGCCTCCAGCGCGCCTACGTGCCGGTGCTGCGGTTCGCCACCCGCCGCCGCCTCACCAGCGTGGCGCTCGCCCTCGTCGTCCTGGTCGTCACCTTCGGCATGGCGCCGCTGATGAAGACCAACTTCTTCGACCAGGGCGACCAGCCGGTCCTGACGGTCAAGCAGAAGCTGGCCCCCGGCACCAGCCTGGACGCCTCCGACGAGGCCGCACAGAAGATCGAGAAGGTCCTCGCGGAGACCGAGGGCGTCAAGGACTACCAGGTCACCGTCGGCTCCTCCGGCTTCATGGCGGCCTTCGGCGGCGGCACCGGGGCCAACCAGGCGTCCTTCCAGGTGACCCTGGAGGAGTCCGCCTCGTACGAGAAGACCCGCGACGCCATCGAGGCGGGCCTGGGGAAGCTCGACGGCATCGGCGACACCTCGATCGCGGCCGGCGACGGCTTCGCCAGCCAGGACCTGAGCGTGGTCGTGAAGGCCGGCGACCGCGAGCTGCTCCAGCGGGCCTCCGAGCAGGTCCAGAAGGCGGTCGCGGAGCTGAAGGACGTCACCGACGTCCAGAGCGACCTCTCCCAGTCGGTCCCGCGGATCTCCGTGAAGGCCAACGCGAAGGCGGCCGACGCCGGCTTCGACCAGACCACCCTCGGCATGGTCGTCGCCCAGGCCGTCCGCGGCACCCCGGCCGGCAAGGCCACCCTCGACGACGCCGAGCGGGACATCGTCCTCACCTCGGCCGCCCCGGCCACCACGCTCGCCCAGCTGAAGGCGCTGCCGCTCGGCCCGGTGAAGCTCGGTGACATCGCCACCGTGGAGCTCGTCCCCGGCCCGGTCTCGATGACCCGGATCGACGGCGCCCGCGCGGCGACGATCACGGCCAAGCCGACCACCGACAACACCGGCGCCGTCGGCACCGCGCTCCAGTCGAAGATCGCCGCGCTCGACCTGCCCGAGGGCGCCTCCGCCTCCATCGGCGGTGTCTCCGAGGACCAGAACGAGGCGTTCGTCAACCTCGGCCTGGCGATGCTCGCGGCCGTCGCGATCGTCTTCATGCTGCTGGTCGCGACCTTCCGGTCGCTCGTCCAGCCGCTGATCCTGCTGGTCTCCATCCCGTTCGCCGCCACCGGCGCCATCGGCCTGCTGGTCCTCACCGGCACCGCGATGGGCGTCCCGGCGATGATCGGCATGCTGATGCTCATCGGCATCGTGGTGACCAACGCGATCGTCCTGATCGACCTGATCAACCAGTACCGGGCCCAGGGGTACGGGGTCGTCGAAGCGGTGATCGAGGGCGGCCGGCACCGGCTCCGCCCGATCCTGATGACCGCCCTGGCGACCGTCTTCGCCCTGTTGCCGATGGCCCTCGGCATCACCGGCGAGGGCGGCTTCATCGCCCAGCCGCTCGCCGTGGTGGTGATCGGCGGCCTGATCACGTCGACCCTGTTGACCCTCCTCCTCGTCCCGACGCTCTACGCGATGGTGGAGCTCCGCAAGGAGCGCCGCGCGGCGAAGAAGGCGGCGAAGAGGGCCGGCGGCGACGCCCAGGTCCCGCCGCAGCAGAAGGAGACGGTGAACGCCTAGCACGGACGAAGGGGCGCCCCCCCCGTGTGGGGGCGCCCCTTCGGCGTACGTACCGGAGCCCGGCGGTACCGGAGTTGCCGGAGCCCGGCCGGCGGTGCTGGAGAACCGTTACGGCAGCGCCAGCATCCGCTCCAGCGCCAGCTTCGCGAACGCCTCCGTCTCCTTGTCGACCTCGATCCGGTTGACCAGGTTCCCCTCGGCCAGCGACTCCAGCGCCCACACCAGGTGCGGCAGGTCGATCCGGTTCATGGTCGAGCAGAAGCAGACCGTCTTGTCGAGGAAGACGATCTCCTTGCCCTGGTCGGCGTAACGGTTCGCCAGCCGGCGGACCAGGTTCAGCTCCGTGCCGATGGCCCACTTCGAGCCGGCCGGGGCCGCCTCCAGGGTGTTGATGATGTACTCGGTCGAGCCCACGTAGTCCGCGGCGGCGACGACCTCGTGCTTGCACTCCGGGTGGACCAGCACGTTCACGCCGGGGATCCGGGCGCGCACGTCCTCGACCGACTCCAGCGAGAAGCGGCCGTGCACCGAGCAGTGACCCCGCCACAGGATCATCTTCGCGGCGCGCAGCTGCTCGGCGGTGAGCCCGCCGTTCGGCTTGTGCGGGTTGTAGACCACGCAGTCGTCCAGGGACATGCCCATGTCGCGGACGGCGGTGTTGCGGCCCAGGTGCTGGTCGGGGAGGAAGAGCACCTTCTCGCCCTGCTCGAAGGCCCAGTTCAGGGCCCGCTCGGCGTTGGACGAGGTGCAGATCGTGCCGCCGTGCTTGCCGGTGAAGGCCTTGATGTCGGCCGAGGAGTTCATGTACGAGACGGGCACCACCTGCTCGGCGACGCCGGCCTCGGTCAGCACGTCCCAGCACTCGGCGACCTGCTCGGCGGTGGCCATGTCGGCCATCGAGCAGCCGGCCGCCAGGTCCGGCAGGACGACCTTCTGGTCGTCGCCGGTGAGGATGTCGGCCGACTCGGCCATGAAGTGCACACCGCAGAAGACGATGTACTCGGCCTCCGGCTTGGCGGCGGCGTCACGGGCGAGCTTGAACGAGTCGCCGGTGACGTCGGCGAACTGGATGACCTCGTCGCGCTGGTAGTGGTGGCCGAGGACGAAGACCTTGTCCCCGAGCTTCTCCTTGGCCGCGCGGGCACGCTCCACCAGGTCGGGGTCGGAGGGCGACGGCAGATCGCCGGGACACTCCACGCCGCGCTCGCTCTTGGGGTCGGCCTCGCGGCCGAGCAGCAGCAGGGCGAGCGGCGTCGGCTGGACGTCCAGGGGGGTCTGGGCGGTGGTCACGTCACGCACCCTTTCTTCGGGGAACCTTTTCGTCTAAATGACGCTATCTATCATAACCCCTTCACGTCATTCTGACGATGGCCATAGTGTCGATGTGACGAATTCGCCCTCCGCGTCTTCGGGCGCGGTGTGCGAGCATGAAGGAGGGAAATCCCACCCGACCCGGAATGAATCCGGGACACCGTCGGTTGCAACCGTCGGCAAGCAGTCTCCGTACAACCCGGGAGAGATGTAGATGTCCGTATCGGACGAGACCGGCACCGTCACCGACGGCATCATCGTCACCGACGCCGCCGCGGCCAAGGTCAGGGCTCTGCTGGAGCAGGAAGGCCGCGACGACCTGGCGCTGCGCGTCGCCGTCCAGCCCGGTGGCTGCTCCGGCCTGCGCTACCAGCTGTTCTTCGACGAGCGCTCGCTCGACGGCGACGTCGTCAAGGACTTCGACGGTGTCAAGGTCGTCACCGACCGCATGAGCGCCCCCTACCTGGGCGGCGCCTCCATCGACTTCGTCGACACCATCGAGAAGCAGGGCTTCACGATCGACAACCCGAACGCCACCGGCTCCTGCGCCTGCGGCGACTCGTTCAGCTAAAGAGCGGCGCCCCGCCAAGACCAGGGCGGGGGTGGGGGGGGGCGGGCGCCCCGCCCGCCCCCCCGCGCCCCCGGCGGGCGTCCACCACGCCCCGCGCGCGGGGGCGGCCACCGGCGGCGTGGAAGGCGAGGAGCAGGAGGTCCATGCCGTTCACCGCCGTCCGAACACGGTGCGGGCGGCCCGGGCCACGCGGCCCGCGAGACCCGGCGGCCGGCTGTCGGACCGTTCCTGCCACCAGCGGGTCAGCTCCCGCCGCTCGGGCCGCCGCTCGTCGAGGAGCAGCCCCTCGACGAAGTCGAGCGCGTCCCGCCGGTAGCTCCCCGGCATCGGCCGTCTGCGGGCGTACGCCAGGAACGCGGGCCGGAACTCGGCGCCGAGGATCCTCGGCAGCTCGGGCGCGATCCGCGCCACGACGGAGGCCCGCTTGGCGGCGAGCGCCCGGCTCTGCACACCGATCCGCCGCACGTCGAACCCCTCCGGCACCGGGGTCCCCGCGACCAGCGCCGACAGCAGCGCCGCCTGCCCGACCCCGACCCGCTGCCGCCCGGCGTCGGTCGCGGAGGGCTCGGGTCTCGTCGCGGCGGCGGCCTCGGGCCGGGCCAGGACGGCCAGCGGACCGGCCGGCGGGGCCGCCGGGCCGGACGCGGGGCCGGCGGCCGGCATGGGGC
>NZ_JBHYKM010000060.1:0-30104 GCF_042741435.1 Streptomyces sp. NPDC058955
CCGAATAGTCCTTCATCGCCATCGGCGGTCTTCTCGCTTCCTCCGGATCAAGCAGATCCAGTATCAGCGTGTCCACCACTCAGGGGGAGGCCCCGGCGTCGAGCCACTGAGGGAGTCGTTCACCCTGGCGTTCGGTAAGCATGTGGGCGAAGGACCGGACGTGACCAGTCAGGGCATCGAGTTCAGGGCAGTTGGCGAGGACGGCCTTGAGCCGGAGCTGTTCGATCTCGGTCAGCGGCTCGGGCCGGCTGAGGATCCATCTCGTCACCACGCGGGTGCCGACGGCTGCGCGGTGACCGGCCGTGGCGAGGTGCGCTTCTGGCGCAGGTAATTGTTGGCCGGCGCCCTTGCCACCCGCCTCAGCGGAAGTGGACGCCAGCCGCCTTCATGCCGGCCCTGGATGTTCCTGCCGTACCCACTTCCCTGTGGCATCGTCGGCCAGGGCATGAAGAAGATCTCTGACACCTCACCCCTGCGCGGCAGCGCTGGTCCCCGCACTCGCCGAGTCACTCCTGAGATCGTTTCCCGCATGGCCGACACAGACGAAGCAGAAGACGACGTTGAGCATGCTGTCATCGCTCACTATCGACTGGCCGAGGACGGCCTCGGCGAGCCAAGCCGACGGGAGGCCGTCCGCCAGTCCCAGTCCCTGCTCACACAGGCCATCGACCAAGCCGACGTCGGCGAGTTCGACGGAAACGAGTACGGCGGCGGCGAGGTGGCCCTCTACGCCTACGGACCAGACGCCGACGCACTTTTCGCCGTCATGGCACCCATCCTGAACGACCTGCCCTTCCGGCCGGCGCACGTCGTCTTGCGCTACGGCTCCGTCGATGACCCGTCGGCTGCCGAGCATCGCGTCGACCTCTGACGAGACGAGTCACCAGCACCCAGCCAGACGGGCACGCGGGGAATCACGCGAACGTCCACATCCCACTACCGGGCTGCCGGAAGCTGCACCCCAGCGGGAAATCTCCTACGGTCACTCACGGTGGGCCGGCGTACAGGACCGTTGTCCCATCGGGCGGCGCGCCGGTCCTCGAATCCCCCCGAGGGGGGCCGGTGCGTAACCCTTCAGCCACGCCGGGCGCTCAGCTCCTCCAGCGGGCCTCAACCCGTACGGCGTTCGTCATGGGTGCCACGGTGCCGCTGAGCGGGCGGGTGACCGGCCGGGAGGGTGCACCCGCCGGGCGGGCGTCCTGGTCCGCGGGCGACCCAGGCGCCGCACAGCTGAGGGTCGAGGGCGTCGGCCCAGTGGTACTCCATCGCCCGGTGGTGCCGTCGGGGCGGACGATGACCTGCACGTTCATGCCGTGCTTGCGGTGCTTCATCGAGTAGTACGGCCCGTCCGCGCCGATCCGGTCGATCGGGATGAGAGTGCCGTCAACGATGACGTGGTCGCCTTCACCGAGGCCGGTGAGCGCTTCGTGGAGGCCCGGCGCCCAGCTGGCCAGCACGTCCAAGGTCTCGTCTACGTACCGCCAGGCGGTGGCCTGCGATATCCCGAAACCTGCTCCGAGCTGCGAGAACGTCTCGTTCTTACGCAGGTGCACCAGCGTGAGCAACGCCTGCTGGAAGCAGCCGAGTTTGCGCCAGCGGGTGTTGCGGGCCCGGCGATGCTCGTACAGCAGCCAGGCAACATGCTCGACCAGCTCACGAGGGACGTCGAGCGTGGCAGGATACGGAACCAACAGGGCCCCTTCGGTCGCCGGTGTGATGAGCAAAATCACCACGCCAACGACCAGGGGCCCTGCCTCGTCACCACCCCCGCTGACCAGCCCATTTCACCCTCCAGCACAGGATGAAAGAGGCTCACTGTTGTGGACCGCTCTTAGCCGTCACCATATAGGCGACGTAACGATCCTATCTCTCAAGTCTCGAAAGCACCGCCAACAAACGCTTGCGACCAATTTCCCTATCCTCATTTCGCATGCGTGAAATTGATCCGCCAGCCGGCAAGTTACTACATGCAACCCGCCTCTGCCGCTCCTGTTCCTCTCGAAAGAAGGTCGCTTGATAAATATTTTGGTCCAGCTGCCCCATAGCCGTTAGGCATGCGTGAGCGCAGCGCACTGCATCATCGGCGTGCCCGTGCATGCGATACAGAACCGCATAGCGCATGCACAGAACTCCATAGAATGCATAAACGCTAGGCACATCGACAACCTCTTCTTCAGGCGGCCTCAACTCTGCGAATTGCTGCAGCGCCAACATTCTGTCGGAGAAATCGACACCCGTTTGATTAGGATCCCAGAGATCATCGAGGATTGCCAGGTAAGTGTCAAGGTCTTGATCGCGCCCTGGATCCGCCCCTCGCACTCCCGTGAAAAGTTGCGCCATCCGCTCTGTGCAACTTGCCACAAATATCGAAACTTGGGAATACTCACGAGTCCCCAAAATCTCGGAAACTTCCGGATCCACTACCATTCGAAACTCCTCTGACGAGTAGTCTTTACGCCATTCCCCGGGAAAACATTCCCCACCATCTTCCCTCCATCCATTCGGATTGACGGATGACATATCTTTCGGCACACGTTCCTCGACGCTCCTCCAGAAATCGGAGTGTATCCGAACGCTCTCGCATACAACAGCGCGTTCTGTTCTGCATGCGTCCCTGGGATGTTGGGAACATGCATCTCGCCCGAATTAAGGGGAACCGACATCTGCGCAGGCGTCAGACCATCTCCGCTGCCTGCTATCAAGTCAACTTGACCGTGCGGCGTTTGCACGCGCACCACGGCCACCGTGCTTATGTTGTCGCGAATATACTCATCCGGTTCCGCAGCGTGAATCTCACTTGCCCGATTGGAGAGGTCGCAGTTATGGACCAGGACGGGGGTTCCGCCCGCCAACACATAGTACGTGTGGACGTCAGTCAGCGTGAGGTCGTGTGTGCGCTGACGCTTGTCGTAGCGGGTAAGCGCGGCGAGCACGACAGTTTCGCCACTAGGGGTCCGGAGCGTCATGCCCGGTTCGAGGTCGCCGGCTTCGATCCACGCGTTGGCGGAGACGACCCAGAAGGGGTGGGTGGTAGTGGAGGCCAGTTGCTCCTCGCCCCCGGTGCTGCTTCTCTTGATTGTCAGGGTGACGAAATGCTTGTCATCTTCGGTGACAATGGTTCCTGCGACGACGCGAACGGTGGTTTCGTCAGTTTCAGGATCGGTGACAGTGAGCTTATCGCCGGGTTCTACTTTTTCGATCGCCTTGGGAGCGCCGTCTGCGGCAAGGACCTTTGTCCCCGGCAGGAAGCTATGTGCCCCTTCAGTCGGACACCCACCGGATCGAGATTTGGATACACGGGCCTTGGCGGCTTCTAGAGCCTTTTCTGCCTTCGTGACGGCCTTCGAAGCCTTCATCCAGTCGAAGGCACCCTCGATGATCTCGTCGACAAGGCCGGTGATTCGCATCGCCAGCTCTGCGCCCTTTTCCCAGTTCCAGGGCATGCCGTACTTGGCCAGGACCTTTCCGGCGATTCCACCAGCGAAGCTGCCGGCGATGTTGAGAATGGATTCACCGCAGGACCCCAGGTTGCCGGTGGTGAGGCAGTCCAGGGCGGCTGGGATCCCTAGCTCATCGGCGACAATCGTCGCTACCTCTTCTGCAGCCTTTTGAATCTTCTGTGTGGCCCGGTCGTACTGCCCCTCGGCCGCTTCCTTCTCCTCTTCGGCCTCCTGGACCGCCGGGTCCTTTTCTTCTTCAGCAGGAATGAGTCCTTGTGTCGCCGCCTCGATGACGTCGGCAGCCGCTTGCTTGACTCCTGAGACAATTGTGGAAATGAAGTCGAAGAGTCCAGACGGGTCACTGCGCGTGACAGGGCTGTTGCTCGCGTAGGCGTAGCCGTTGATCTGCTGGGGGCGGGAGTAGTCGATGATGGGGTCGACGGAGATGAATTTGCCCAGTTGTGGGTCGTATTCGCGTGCGCCGAGGTGGGTGAGGCCGGTGGAGGCGTCCGTGGTGCCGCCGACGAATCCCTTGTCGCCGATCCAGGGGCCGCTGGGGGTACCGCGGTTGAGGCCGTAGGGGTCGAAGCGGCGCTGGGTTACGGCTCCTGTGGTGGAGTCGATGGCGACGTCGCTGGTGCCGTGGTGGTCGGAGGCCAGGAAGGAGAGTTTGCCGTCGGAGGTGCGGACGGCGACGGTCTGGCCGGCGTGGGTGTAGTAGCGGGTGCCCTTGACGGTGGAGCTGCCGTTGGTGACGGAGAGTTCCATCCCGGGCAGGTACAGGGTGGTGGTGGAGGGGTCCTTGCGGACGATCCGGTTGCCTTCGGCGTCGTAGAGGAACGTGGTCTGGCCTGCGACGCTGGTGACGCTGGTGGGCTTGCCGGTGGCGTCCCAGGTGATGCTCTGGGTGTCGCCGGCGATGACGCGCTTGGTGGTGTTGCCGGAGGCGTCGTATTCGTAGGTGGACTGGCGGTCGCCGGTCGGAGTCTTCTCCAGGACGCGGGTGACCTGGTGCGGGTCGGCGCCCTGGATGCCCGTGCCATAGGTGTAGGTGCGGGTGATGTCCTTCGTCTCATCCAGGGAGATGTCGTGGATGGCCTCGGACGTCCGGTTCCCGATGGAGTCGACCCGGTATTCCTTCCAGTAGGGGGCCGGGCCGCCCAGGGGTGTGGTGCCGGGTGCCGCTTCGCATGCCTTGGGCATGGAGCCGGTCACGGTCACGCGTGTGCCTACGGTGCCGCTGCCTGTGGCGTCGGCGTCGGTTGCGGCGGGGGTCCATGCGTGGGTGAGGCTCTGCCGGCCGTCGTAGCGGAAGCACTGGACGTCGTTCGATACCGGGCCGGAGACGTCCGATATGGATAGGACGTTGCCGGCCTGGTCGTAGGAGTAGTTGGACTGCTTGGCGGTGGATGAGGCGAGGTAGACGTCGGTGGACGCCTGGGTGAGGCGGTCGGTGCCCTTCTCGTATTGGTAGGTGTTCCAGACCTTCTTACCGCTGCCGTCGTGGAGTTCCAGCTGCTGCATGTGGCTTCTGCTGGAGTAGATGGTGTTGGTGACGTAGCTGGTCGCGCCGGTCAGGGTGGTGGGCCGCTGGAGTGTGTCGTACTCCGTGACGAGGGGCTCGGCGGGAAGGCCGCCTGCGGCGGGAAGGGACGTGCCCTGAAGGGTTCCGTCGGTGTTGTAGGTGTTGTCGTAGACGTAGAGGCCGGCCAGTGCGCCCTGGGAGGCGGGGATGGTGTATCCGGTCCTCAGGGGGCGGTAGAGGGAGTCGACAACCTGGATGGTGGTGGCGAAGTACTCGGTCGGTGAGGTGTATCGCCGCGTCGAGTAGGCCATGCCGAGTCGGCCAGGGGTGTCGTAGAGGGTTTCGGTGAGTTTGGTTCCAGTAGTGGGGTCTCCCTCCCAGGTAAGAGTGGGGCGGGAGAGCTTGTCGTACTGGGTGGAGACCTTCTTGTTGCGGCCGTCGTAGCTGGCAACCGGGCGGTCGAGTTCGTCGTACTCGGTGCGTGAGGTTCCGGCGTCGGGGTCGACGGTCTTGGTCTTGCGGCCGAGCTGGTCGTACTCGTAGCGCCAGACGTTGCCCTGGGCGTCGGTGACGGATTCGAGCTGGCCGTTGCGGGTGTAGGTGTACTTCGTCTCGTCCGGGGTGCCGAGAGCGGGGTCGGGCCGGTCGCCCTGGTAGTGGAACAGGCTGGTGGTGCGTCCCTCGGCGTTTGTCACCGTCGTGGTCGCCCTGCCACCGGTCGGCGGGTCGACCGTGGTCTTCTCGCCGTCGTAGGTGGTGGTCGTGCGCCACTGTTCGTCGCCGGAGACATCGAAGATCTCGGCGGTGATCCGGCCGAGTCCGTCGTACTCGAAACGGTTCTGGGCTCCGACGGCTCCGTTGGCTCCGGTGGTGAGTTCGTGGAGTTCACCGGAGGGCGCGCCGGCTGCGCTGTAGGTGGCGTTGGTCTTCTTGACCTTGCCGGTGCCGTTGTACCAGGTGTCGGCGACGAGTCGGGTGCCGTCGACGCCCTGGGTCTGGATCTGGCGTCCGCGCAGGAGGCTGTCGTAGAGCTCGTACTCAGAGCCGTAGGTGCCGTCGTTCTTGAGCTTTTCGGTGCGGATCCAGGTGGGTTTGTCCTTTCGCTGGTTGTAGGTGTACTTGATGCTCGGTGATGACGGGGCCTGGATCTTCAGCCGGTCGGGCAGCCAGACCGAAGTGATGCGGCCGAGGGCGTCACGGGCCAGGTCGGTGCGCTTGTTGTTGGGGTCGGTCTGCCCGGTGGGCTGTCCCCACGCGGGGGCGTAGTCGGTGGTGGTGATGTGGCCGAGGGCGTTGGTGACGGTGGCTTGGGTTGCGAGGCCGTTGACCTGGGTGTAGGCGGTCTTGGTCTCGTTGAGTTTGGCGTCCTTCTGCCACAGGATGCGGCCGTAGGCGTCGTAGCCGCTGGTGCCGGTGGTCTGGTAGGTGGCGGTGGTGCCGTCGTGGGCGGTCAGTCGCTGGGTCTGGGTGACGTCGCCCTTGGTGGGTGCGGCGTCGAAGACGCCTGCGTCGTAGAAGGTGCGCTCGTCAGTGAGGACCTGGGTCTTGCGATCGGGGGTGGTGGCGCAGTTGACGGTGACGACCTCGCTGCGGCTGGGCAGGGAGAGGATGTTCTCGCCAAGGTTGTCTGCGTACCAGAGCCGGGTGCAGGTGTCGTCCGCGGTGGTGGACACGTCACCGAGGCCGTCGATCTGGGTGGTGCGGCCTGTTCCTGTTGCGGTGTCGAAGGTGGGGACGGTTTTCGTCTCGCGCCAGGTGTCGTTCGACAGGAGTGAGAAGGCGCGTGTGGTGCGGGGTTTGACGATCGCGGCGTAGGTCTTGCCCCAGGTGGGTGAGAAGGTCGCCGTGACGTGCTTCCACGGCTCGCTGATCGTGTGGGAGACGAGCTGGGAACCGTCGTAGGTGAATGACTCTAGTTCGTGGCCGGCGAATTCTTCGGCGTCGGTGTACGTGGTGTTCTTGGAGTCGCTGACTTCGATGCTGCGTGTTCCGCCGGCGGAGTCGGTGTCGCCATCCATTCCCTGCAGGTAGCGGTAGTCGACGCGGGTGGTCTGCCGGTCGGCGGTGCCGCTGGTGACGGTGACCTTGTCGTAGCCCTGCCAGTTGCTCCAGGTCAGGAACTTGGTGTCGGTGATGCCGTCCGGCTTGCTCTTGCGCCAGGCGCCTTTGCCGTTGCCGTAGTTGTAGCGGGTGACCAGGCTGTCGCTGCCGCCGGTGCGGTCGGTCTGGATGATCTCGGCGACGACGTACTTGTGGAACCAGTCGGTCTCCGGGTCGATCTTGCCGGGGGGTGCCCACACGACGGGGTAGCAGCGCTTGGTTGAGGCGCCTGGGGTGGGCAGAGCGCTCGCGTCGCACTCAGGGGCGGCGTAGTTGATGTCGAGCTGTGCTCCGGTGTCGCTCAGGACCATGGCGAGGCGGGGACGATAGAAGGCCGCCGTGTTGTCGCCGACCGCGTCTACCCGGTTGCGGAACTCTTCACTGAAAAGCTCTACCTCGGGGAGCTGGACGGGGGTACCGGCCCTGCCCTCGTGGTGGATCTTGGACAGCCACAGGGCCTTCGAGGTGTCGCCGTTGTCGGTGAAGGTGTGGGTCAGGTTCCAGCGGTCCACGTCCTGGTAGGTCGTGGCGTCCTTGAGCATCTGCGTGTTGATGGTGCCCACGCGCTTGGTGGTCCAGAACGTCTGGCCGACGGTGCAGGGGGTGTTGGCCTTGCACTCCTGGTCTACCGGCGTGTCGGGCCAGTAGGCGGCGTTGGCCTTGGAGCGCTTGGATTCGGCGCAGTCGAAGCTGGCGTCGGGAAGGCAGCGCTCGGGGAGGATGAAGGTGACCCGTGCGGGGGCTTTGCCGGCGTAGACCTGGCCGTCGCGCTGACCGTAGTCGATGCGCTTGAGGAAGCCGCCGCGGTGGTAGGCGGTGCCGTTGACGTCCGTCTTGCCGTTGAGGGCGTAGTAGTTCGTCTCCGGCTGGTAGAAGTAGGACATCACGTTGCCGTGGGTGTCCTTGACGTAGTCGAGGCTCCAGCGCCATGCCTGGTTGCAGTGGGCGTTGGCGAAGGTGGTGTTGTAGCAGGGTTCGCCGGAGTCGTCGCCGAAGACGGGGGCGGTCCAGACCGACCTGGTCTCTTCATTGCCTGTCTGCCAGCCGGGCAGGCGGTTCAGGCCGAAGTAGTACTCCGTGCCGTTGGACGTGATGATGCGCCAGTACTCGTTGTTGTCGTCGGCGTTCTCGGTGTCGACGAGCTTGTCGACCGTGGCGCCGCTGTCATTGGACAGGTGCCACTTCTTGGTGGTGGTGTCCTTGACGAGCTGGCTGGACTGGCCTTCCAGCATGACGGTGGCGTTGTCGTAGGCCCAGCACTGCTCTCCGGAGCCGGTGTGGCCGTCCTGGGCGCAGGGCTTGTAGCGGCGTTCGATGTATCCGGGCTCGTAGCTGAAGCCCTCACCGATCCAGGAGCCCTGGTTGTTGGTTGCGGAGGTGCGACCGTCGGCCGACTGCGAGGTGTAGCTCAGTCCCAGGCTCGGGGTCAGGCCGCCTGGGGTGGGCACCGTACGCAGGGGGTAGTTCCAGGAGAACCCGCCGGAGGAGGCCGACACGGTCCAGTTGGCCGAGGGAGCGAGTGGGGTGGCCTTGTAGTCGCCTTGGGCGGACGACGGGCCGGCCGCAACCGCGAACAAGGAGACGTCGCCGGTGTTCATCGTGGACATGCCGGAGGAGTCCGGGGCCACGGTGACATCGGCCGAGAGGGTACTGGTGGTGGTGTCGTTGCGGGTCGGCAGGATCTTGGGCTGCTCTGGGCACTTCTCACTGCCTGGTGACGCCATGGCGGCGCAGGCAGGGAGTTGTACGAGGTTCAGGCGGGAGGCGTAGGAGCCGCCGAAGCCTTCGCTGAAGGTGGCGTAGTCGACGTTGAGGCGGACCTTGGCGGGCTTGGCACCGCCGTCGGACCGTTCTACTCCGAACACGGCTGCGGCACCCAGGGCTGCGGCTCGTTTGGGGTCGAGAACATCGATCCCGATCTTCTCGGGAATCTCGTGCGGCGCGGTGAGGCGGGAGGCGGCGGCCGCTGCCGACTGCTGGGGTGCTTGTGCAGAGATCGGCAGGGCACCGGCTTTGGCCGCGGACTTCTTTTCGCCGGCGGCGGCGACGTTCACTTCCGCGTGTGCCTGGGTCGGCCAGGTCGCGCGGTCGAGTTTGGTGACCGTCGGCGTGCGGCCGGGTGGGTTGGGTCGCTTGCTTGCCGGGGCGTCCTTGCCGACGACGGGGTCGCCCATGTCCTGTACGTCAGGGCGCTTGGTGCGCTGATCTGCGGCGAAGGACACTTGCTGGATCGAGGTGGCGGACAGCAGCAGGACAAGGCTCACTGCTGTGCCGCGCAGAGCGCTTCTTGGTATTCGGCGGTTCAACAACCGGCCTTGGAAGGGCATCGCTGCTCCACTTCTCGTGGGTATGGGCGTGAAGGAGGGCGGGAGGGGCATGGTGCCCCTCCCGCGCCGTCATGTGTGGGTCTGGTTGTTACCTGTACTCCGGCGGGCGATTACCACTCGCCGTGCTCGCCGAACTCGCCGGTCTGGTTCAACTGCATGACGCTGGTGAGGTCGGCTGCGCCGTTGTAGACCCGGACCTCATCGATGAGGCCGGAGAAGTACTCGGGTGCGCCCACTAGGGACCTTCCGACCTGGAGTCCTTGGGTGGCGGCCCACAGGGTGGTGTCCCTGCGTACGGCCATGGAGGTGTCGAGCTGGCCATCGACGTAGAGACGGATCTCGTTGGCTACGGCGTCGTAGACCACGGCGAGGTGCTGCCCCAGGCCGTCCGTATCCGGAAGGCGCACGCCATCGGCCAGACTCCTCTCAGCCGGTGCGACTGCGTCGTCCTTCTCCGCCACTACCACCGTCCAGCGGGCATCAGCGATCCCATCAGGACCTGGCTTGTACAGGACCTTGATCCGGTTGGCGTTGTTACCGGGAAGCGACAGCACTGTCTGGGGAGTCGTGCTCAGTGCGGCAAGCCGGGCGCGGGCCGTGATGGTGAAGCTCCCCGCGCCGGTGATCGGTGCGGTCGCGGTCGATGCGTAGGCGCCGGCTCCGTTCAGCTTCAGGTGCCCGGTGCCGACAAGGCCGCCGCCCATTTCTGTATTCGGCTGTTCGATCAGCGCGCCGCCGGCGAGGGCGAGCGGCTGGCCGCCCGCGAACTCCGGTGAGGTGATGTTGTCGGTGTTGGTGGTGTTGAGCTGCCAGTAGCCCTTGCGTACGGGCTTGACCGTCATCAGTTCGGCGACCTGTGCGGCCGGGAGGATGCGGTCGAAGACCCGGACTTCCGCCATGTCCCCGTTGAAGAAGTCACGGTAGCCGCTCTTGGCGATGGTCCGACCGATCTGCAGATCACCGTAGGACTGCCAGACCGAGCGGCGGACGGCAGTCGCCTTGAGGTCCTTATTGACGTAGAGCCGCAGCTCCGGGGTGCTGACGGTGGTGGCGTCATAAACGCCGGTCAGCAAGACCCACTGGTCCTTGATCGGTGTGACGCTGGCTGCTGTGGCCTTCCATTCGCCGAGCGAGTCGACGTCAGAGCCGGCCGAGGAGAAGAACCACTTCTTTGTGGTGGCGTCATAGCCGAGGACGAAACCAGGTTCGCCGGTGCCGTCCTGGCTGATGACGGTCATGTTCTTGTCCAACGCGGTGGGACGTACCCATGCGCTGACGGTGAAGCTCCGGGCGGTGTTCAGGACGGTTTCTGCGGTGTCGAGGTAGGCACCGGATGTGCCGTCGAAGTTGGCGGCGAAGTCGATCGGGCCGCCGGGTCCCTCCTTTTGGAATGACACGCCGGGGCCTGGATCAGCGGGGTGCTTCGTGGTCTCGTCGTGGGCTTCAGTGCTTCCCGCCTTCTCGGCCAGGTTCCACTGGCCGACCACCGGACGGCCGTCGTTGACGAGGAAGTCGTAGCGACTTACAGCGCTGGGATTGCCGGCTCTATCGACCGCCATGACCTCCACCCAGTGCCGGCCGACAGTAGTGGGAGTCCATTGCACGGTGGCCGACTTGTCTGAAGCGGTGGTGGCGATGGTGCTGGTGGGAGTTGCCTCGCTGTCGAAGGCGTAGCGGTAGCTGACGACATCGCTGTAGTTCCCGACGCTGGTCCATCGGCCGGGGCCGAAACGGAAGGTGCCCGTATTGCCGACGCCGTCCCACCAAATAGAGTGCTTCGGGCTGAGCTCGGGGTACTCAGGTGATGAGACTTTCGGCGCAGGCGGATGGGTGGAGTCGTAGATGAATTCACATCGCTCTGTCCCCTCGCCGTCAGTGCTCCACGGTCCCCAGCCGTCACCATCCGATGCCCTGACGTTCCATGAGATGACGGTGTTCTCGGGAACTGAGGACTTCACGGTGTGCTCGAAGGGTGTTTCGCTGGTGGGGGCAGCGTACGGGGTTTCGTGTTCGTAGTACGTCTCGGTGGTGGAGCCGGCGGGCTTCCAGTGGACCCTGAACTGCACCTTCACCTTGTCGGTGCGTGCGCTGGTGTGGTCCGGGTCCGTGGCGTACACGCGCAGTTTCGGGCGCTCTTCGAGGTAGGGGCGTGCGGTGCCCCACTTGCATGCGCCGCCCGGGTTGGACGACATCTTGCTGATCGGTATCTGCCTGGGCAGGGTGTTGTAGTTGACCGACAGGAATGCATTGCCGCAGATGCGCTTCCACTCCTGGAAGCGGGTCTCGTCGGCGGCCTTGAGGCCGAAGGTGATCTGGTCCCAGTCCTGCTCGGCAGCGGTCCTGATCTCGGTGGTCAGCTCGCCGCTGGCGCCTCCTTCGAAGTGGAGGTTGGCCGAAGTGGCCGCGGTTGAGCAGCTGGTGGGTGATATGGCCTGGTTCACCGTCTGGAGGTGGTTGGACCACTCGTCCTTGGTGCTGTTCCAGTCGTCCGCCGAGTTCAGCATCCGGTTCTTGCCGCCGACACGATACAGATGGATCGGTTCCGGGGTGGGCGTGGCGCTGTAGATGTGGGCGACCTCTGCGGAGAAGGTGGCGCCCAAAATCTGCTTGCCCTTGTAGAAGGAGACCGGCATCGTAAACATGACGCGGCGGACGCCGACTCCATTGCAGGATACGGGGTTGTAGTCGGTCGGGCAGCGGCCGACGCCGGCGTGGCCGGAGTACTTCCAGTCCTGCTCGTCGGGTATCCCACTCATTACGCCGGTCCACAGGGAGCGGCTGGTGGTGCGGGGGATGGGGTCGATGACGACGGGGAAGACGGTCTTGTCTCCGTCGAGCATCTTCTGGTCGGGCGTCAGCGTGAGCCGATTCTGCTCGACGTCGACGGTCAGTTCGGTTTCCTTGCCGCCGCCGAGCGGGCCTTCGAAGGGTGCCTTCGTCGCGGTTTCGGCTGTGGTGAGCGCCTTGGCGACGGCGGCCTTGCCCTGAGGCTGGGCCTGCTGTTCGACGGCGGAGGAGGAATCCCACATGGACGGGGCGCCGGCTTCGAAGACGGTTCCGCCCGCGCCAGGGTCCTTCGCGACGAGAGCGCCCGACGGGGTCTCTGACACCTTGAGCCCGTCGGTCTTCAGGCCGAGTTCGATGCGGTCCAGCCGCGGGTCTGCGGCCGCCTCAGGGGTCTTGACTACCAGCAGATGGGCGAAGCCGTCGGATTCGGCACGGACCACCAGGTCGACGCCTTGGATGGCATCTGGGTAGGTGAGGCTGTCGTCCTGGACGTGGGGGGCGGGCAGACGGCCGTAGGGCCAGGTGAGGGCGAGCTTGCGGCCGGCACGTTCCATGGTGACGAACGGTTCGCCGGCTTCGCCGTTGGAGAAGGCCAGGCCGACCGTGGCCGCCTCGGGGGTCCATTGTCCGGCCTCGTTGCGGATCAACGTGGTGTCCACGTCGACCCATTTGCCGTCCTTTGCCGCGTAGAGCGGCTGGGCATACTCGCGTGCGGTGAAGGTGCCGTCAGGGTTGGCGAAGACCTGTCGGCGTTCGGCCCTTTGGGACGTGATCTCGACCGCTACGCCGGTCTCCTCCGCCTTCTTCAGCGCCTCGCTGTCGCTCGGTGCGGACGTGGTGGGCAGAGGGGTCTCGGCTGCGGGGGTCGAAGGCGCTGCACCTGCAGGAGCCACGCCGATGAGAGCTCCAGCCAGGACGGTGCTCGACAGGGCGGCTCCCAGCAGCCCGGCGCCCTTGCGTCTTCCTGTCGTTGCGCGGCTCCGCGGCACTCGGCCTGTTTCCCGGCCGCTTCGGGGGGACGGGTTCGTTGTGGTCTTCATCGGATCTTGGCCCCCAGTGCCTTGCCGTTGGCGGTCAGGCCGTTGGTGCCAGGCAGGAGGCGATCCGCGGGGGCTCCGCCGGCGGGCGTGTTCCAGGTGTACTTCTCGATGCCCCGGAAGGCGACGGGGCCGTAGGCGATTCCGACGTGAAGATGGCTGGGGGCGGCGGCGAGGCTCTGGCCCATATAGCGGTCTTCCTGGTCGGCGATCGGGGTGTCAGGTCCGGGTGCGAGCCAGCTGTCCGATGCGCCGGGTGTGCCGACCATGGGAACGATGCTGACGGCTCCTGCGTCGGTGGCTCCCGAGCCGGAGTCCTCACCAGGAACACCAATAGCGAGGCGGACGGTCGAGCCGGTCGACACGGTGCTCGGCGAGGTGTTGATCGCGGCCAGCTCGTGGCCGAAGCGGTCACCGGCCTCGTCGGTGCCCGTGACCTCCGGCGTCATCTGGGAGATCCAGTTCAGTTCGGTGAACGTTCCGGCTGCCGTGATCCGGAAGATCTGCACGGCTCCGGTATCTCTCACGCCGCCGTTGTCCTCACCCGGGATACCGACGGCGAGGAGCGACTCGTTGGTCGAGGTCGCGCCGCTGGGCCGGTAGGGGGCCATGGCTAGACCGGTGGCGAAATTGTCGCCGGTCTCCTCGTACTCCGAGACGTTGTCCTGGTCCTGGCCCATGCCGAACAGCGGCTTGGGCTGGCCGTTGACCACCGTGTGGCTGAAGACCGCGGCAGCGCCCGCGAAAGTGTAGGACCCCAGGGCCTCGCCGGGCATGCCGACCGCGAAATGGTTGGAGGACGCCGCGACGGACGCGCCGAACCGGTCGTCCTGCTCCGTGCCGCCCGGCACGTCTCCACCTGCCGTGGTGTCCTGGTTGAAAGCGGCCACCGCCCGGTTGGTGCCGTGAATGTAGGCGGCTCCGCCGGCGTCCTGGTCGGTTCCGATGGCTTCGCCGGGGAACCCGGCGACGAGGAAGGGGATGCCCGCTGCCGTCTCGCCGGCGGCCAAGGCGTAGCCGACGTAGTCGCCGGCCTCCGCTGCGCCCCCGAGAGGTCGGCCTTCGCCCTGCCAGTACTCAGTGACGCCGTCACCGGCACCGAGGCCGGCTGCGGACCCGTGGATGATCTGGATCATGCCTGCGTCCGAGGCAACGCCGGTGAGGTTCCCAGCCGTGTCTCTGATGTCGACGTCCTCGTAGGGAAGACCGACCGCGACATCGCTGCAGCCGTCCTGGTTCTCGTCGTACACGGCGAGCTCGTAGCCGAACTGGTCACCGTGCTCAGCCGCTCCCGGTATGCCAGGAGAGTCCTGGTTGATGCGCAGGGAGCCTTTGCCGCCGCCGTACACGACGGTGATCTCACCCGCCTCTGCCTGACTACCGACGGGCGCCTCCGGATCGGCGACGACGAGGTCTCGGATGCCGTCTCCGTTGAAGTCGCTCTCCACCCCGGACGGACAGGCGACGGCAGCGGCGGCGGGGGAAGCCCCCGTACCAAGGCCGGCGGCCGCGACAAGCAGGGCGATCGCGGGGACAGCTCAGCGGCGCTGCCCCGGGCCCAGGTTCCGCGATCGCCCAGAGAGACTTGGCGCCTCTCCGAATCTCACTCTCATACTCTTCCTAGCTATGCGTATTCCGAATACGGAGAGGACGCATAGACGACTGCCTCGCCGGAACAGCCAGGTAAATTGCTGCCCGCTCACAACAAGAGGTCACCCTTAAACGGCGGGCACTAAACCCGTAAACGCGATAGAAAGAGTTCCGAGAGAGGAAAGTAGACGGTGAAGTCCACCATGATGTGGATTACCTCGCCTGACTCCGACTGCCATCAGGAATCGAATCCACAAGACCGAGAGAGCATGAAACGCCCCTCTCGCTCATCTTTCCTCAGCCACTACACTTTCCACCCAAGGCAATAGCCCAGACTCTCGCCGCATCACGAAGCCCCCCAGCCTCGACAGTCGTCCGCCCCCAACATTCATCAAATCTTCATGAACGCTCACATCAAACACGCTCTTTGATCACCTGACAAGTGAAGGGGAGGGGGAGGGTCCACTTTTCAGTCAACGCGTTGAAAATTGACTAACAAGAGCCCAACGCGGACGAAATGGACTCTTCTGCCCGGCCGATGGCTGGGGCATCGGGCGCCATTCGAAGTGAGATTCTTTCGCAATGCCATCTGCGACTTGACAGACTTTCCCTCATGACGACGTCAATGCCGAAACGTCCTCCGGCCCCACGACAACCCCCTCACCGTGCCGCGCAGCCTGAGCGAGGCCGGAGTGGCGCCAGAGATACGGGCGCCCTTCCCTTCTACTGAACCTGGACGGGCTCGGGACAGCTGGACAGGCTCAGGGCAGCCAGACCCTCAAAGTCACCAGGCCCGCGCGTATGGAGCACGCAAACCGCGTGTTAAGGTCCGCCTCCGTGACTCCTGTACGACTCCGACGCCGGCGCATCGTGGCCATATCCGCAGCCACGCTGACTGCAGCACTGAGCGCCACCTTCTTGATGGCCGACCGCGGTTCGGCGCCCGCGGCCGCTGCCGCGCCCTCCGTTCCGGACGTGATCGCCCACCGAGGCGCCTCCTCGGTAGCCCCTGAGAACACCCTTATCTCGGGTGAGATCGCCCGCCGGGCGGGAGCGGACTGGATCGAGAACGATGTCCGGCCGAGCCGGGATGGCGTCCCGTACGTGCTCCATGATGCGATGCTGGACCGGACGACCGACGGCACAGGTCACATAGGAAAACTGACCTCGGCGCAGATCGACGCCCTGGACGCGGGGTCTTGGTTTGCTCCGGCCTACGCCGGTGCCCGAGTCCCCACGCTCGCCGCACAGCTCGCTGACCTGCGGGAGCGCGGGGGGCGCCTGCTGCTGGACATCACCGGCACCCGCGGTAGGACGGACATCGCGCGCATCATCCAGACCGTGAAAGAGCAGCGGATGATGGATCGGGTGCTGGTGCAGAGTTTCTTCCCAGAGTCTCTGAAGTACGTCCACACACTCGCCCCAGAGGTTCCGATGGGCCTGCTGCGAGACAAACTCGACGAGGATCCCGTCTCTGTGGTCAAGGAACTTGGTGCGACGGCATATAACGTCTCCGACCGGTCACTGGCGACGCGACCAGAGGTGGTAGCCGAGTTGCACGCCGCAGGGATATCGGTGAACGTCTGGACCGTGAACGACCCGGCCCGCTGGCGAGCGCTCGCCGACCTGGGCGTGGATGGCATTATCACCGACCGTCCGACGGAACTGGCAGGCTGGAACACCGCCCGCGCCGCAAACCTCTAAATCTGAAGAACCCTCCACCAACAGCCTGTAGCGGACGACTACTCATCCAATTCATTGCTGCGCTCTGGACGGACGCCGGATTGGCGGTGCTCGCGAGGTATCTCATGGTGTGGCGCCTATCTGCCGGGCGCATGACGCGCCTGATGTCTTCAGGAGGAATGCACGTGCCGCAGGCCCGTTCTCGCCGGCGACGGCTCAACTCTGCCGTCACCACAGTCCTTGCCGTCACCCTCGGGGCCGGTGTGCTCGTAGCCCCGGCGTACGCCACTCCCGGGGGTGGATTCGTCGCGGCGGACGCGGCCGGCACCGACGTGGACCTGATCCGCTACCCCGAGGACGGTGAACTCCTCGGGGCCGGGGTGACCGGGTTCCTCACACGCGGTGCCGACGGGCAGTCGGTGTTCCGGCGGTACGCGGACGGCTCCGGGCAGGCGTACGACTACGGCGCCGAACTGCGGTCGACGCGGACCAGCGACTTCGTCGTCGTGTGGGAGCCGGAGACGGTCACCCAGCACAACCTGAGCACGAACGGCACCCTGGAGGTGGCGATCGGGGACACGGCCACAGGCCCGCGGTACGCTGGTGCGGCGGGCGACGCCGTCTTCACCACCCTCACCACCGAGACGGGCACGGTCCTGCGCAGACACACCGCGGCGGACCCCGACGGTACCGCCGTCACCGGACTTCCCGCGGGCTCGGCCGCCTTCGAGGTCGTACAGGGCACGCCCGAACACGGCATCGTCACCTTCGTCCAGGGCGGCACGTACAAGTGGGGCCTGGTCGACCTCGCCACCGGCGCCGTCACCGCCGTGAGAACGCGCAGCTCCGTCGTGGGGGACATCGCCGTGTCCGCGGCGCGCACCGCCTGGGTCGAGGGCGAGGAGACGGACCTGCCTCCGCGGGTCTTCACCACGGACCGGAGCACCGGCGCCGTACTGCAGGTTCCGGGTATCTCGGAGGCGACCTTCGGCAGCTTCCACGTCGGGCTGGTCGGCGACTGGGTCGTGTACGGGCAGAGCGGGGGCATGGCCCAGTCCCGCACCAGCGTGCACTACCCGCTGACCGCCTACAACCTCGCCACCAAGACGTCGGTGAAGCTGTTCGACCACGCCTACGAGATCACGCCCGCCCCCGACGGCAGCCTCTACGTGCGCGGCGGCATCGTCGGACAGGGCGAGGGCCTGTACCACGTCACCGGTGGCGGTGCGAAGCCGCAGGTCGCGAAGGTCGCGACGACCGGCGCGCCCACCGAGATCGTCGCCACCGCCGTCACCGTCCCCGGCGCGGTCCTCGACCTCGACCAGAACCACTATTTCGGCTTCCGGTTCGCCCTGTCCCGCAGGACGGGCGACGTCACGCTCGCCGTGCGTCATGTCCGTACCGGCAGGACCACCACCGTCGAGGCGTTCTCCTCCGGCACCGACGTGCGGCTCCCCTGGGAAAGGTACGACGAGACCGGAGCGCACCCCAACGGCGACTACACCTGGCGGCTGACGGCGACGCCAGACAACGGCATCGGTCCGGCCGCCGTCCTCACCGGCGCCTTCAAGGTCGTACGCAAGAGCCAGCCGCACGACTTCAACGACAACGGCACTCCCGACCTGATCACCCGGGACACCGGCGGCCGTCTGTGGCGCACGGACCTGTTCTACCGGCCGATCGACGCCTTCCGCGGGCTCAACGAAGGCGCGCCGAAGACGCTTCTCGGATCGGGCTGGAACGTCTACGACCGCATCGAGGCCGCCGGGAACCTGGGCGGTTCGGCGGTCGGTGATCTGCTGGCGCGGGACAAGTCCGGGGTGCTGTGGCTGTACACGGGCAACGGCACCGGGAACTTCGCCACGCGGATCAGGGTCGGCGGTGGCTGGCAGGTGTACGACAAGATCACCGTCGGCAGCGACCTCACCGGCGACGGCCGCGCCGACGCCCTCGCCACCGACAGGTCCGGGGTGCTGTGGCTCTACCCCGGCACCGGCAACGCCAACGCCCCCTTCGCCACCCGCAAGAAGATCGGCGGCGGCTGGAGCACCTACAACGACATCACCGCCGTCGGGAACCTCGCCGGCGGCCCGGCCGGCGACCTCGTCGCCCGCGACAAGACCGGCGTGCTGTGGCAGTACCTCGGCAAGGGCGACGGCACCTTCGCGCCCCGCACGAGAATCGGCGGCGGCTGGAACGGCTTCAACTCCCTCATCGGCGCCGGCGACGCCGACGGCGACGGACGCGTCGACCTCATCGGCACCGACACCCACCTCGACACCCCCAGGCTCTACAAGGGCACGGGCGACTGGAAGGCACCCCTCCGCACCGCCGAGCAGATGTACCTCGACCACGACGGCACCCTGAACCACGTCCTCTGACTCACACCCCATCCGGCCGGAGAGGGGGAGCCCGGGAGCCTCCGGGCTCCCCCTCTCGCGCACCCGAGAACCAACCAGGGCCATCGAGCACACTGATCGGTCACCCTGAGACGCCGTGGCGGCCCGACGGAGGAGCGCCCTGTGGACCGGCTCCTCCACGGCGCTGGTCTTGCTTCCGCATGCGTTCTGGTGGTCAGTTGGCGTGGGCGGTGATGTCGCCGTGGGAGGTGGTGGCGCGGATGGTGAGGTCGGCGCCGGTGCCCTTGGCGTTCTGGAGGGTGTTGTGGATACGGCCGTAGGAGGTGCCGGCGTCGAGGGTGGCGGCGGTGCCGCGGGCGGCGCCGACGGTGATGGAGCCGGACTGGGTGGTGAGGGCGACGGACTGGGTGGTCAGGGCGACGGTGCCGGTGGTGGCCTCGGTGATACGGAGGTCGCCGCGGGGGGCTGTGGACCAGGCGAGCTGAGACCGCTGGCCCCCGACCGCCGACAGCGACGACCGACGTTGCCCGGCACAAAGCGGGGCCGGTGAACCCGTGCGGGAACGCGAAGAGGTGTCTGTGCTGTCAGGGACGGGGGGCCGCGTTGCTACGGCGGGCTCGGCCGGCGGAATGCTGGTTTTCAGAAGGCGTCATCCCAAGGATCGATGACGCCCGGTTTCGCGTTGTTGAGCATCTGGTCGAGTGTGCGGGCGAGACCTTTGTCGTCGATGTGTGAGACCCAGGGGACGCTGTCGAAGAAGTCGATCAGGCCATCGGTGACGAGGGCATCGAGGGTGTGACGCAGTTCGACCGGCACAACGCTGTCTGCGAGACAGAGCCAGGCGAGCGCAGCTGAGACTCGGACTTCGGCAGGATGCGCGGGGTCGGCCCACAGGGCGCGAGTCCACGAAATGATGGCCGGGTCGGTACTTTCGACGGCGAGCTCGGCGACGGCCAGGACGAAGCCCGCGCGCACGGCACGGTCCTGCTCGGTGACCAGTTGGGTGCGGAGGGCCGTGGTGATGCGGCTGCCCTCGCCCGAGGCCGTGGCCAGAGCGTAGGAGGCGGAGGCACGGATCTGAGGGTCCGGGTCGTCGAGGTGCGGGAGGAGGAGATCTACGTCGGCCGTGATGGCAGTCCGTGACGCTTCGATGGACCAGTTCATCGCGTAACCGCTGCAGTCCCACGTCCAGCCGGGTGTTGCCACCCGGATGAAGGTGTCGCGAGTGCCGTACCCCCGGTGCTCCTGTCTTGCCACGGCGGCGGCGAGGCGTATCGTGCTTGCGCGGTGGTGCGCTGTCGGGTCGGTGGCGGTACGCAGGAGGAACGGTACGGCCAGCGGAGCCACAGAGCCGACCGTGCCCTGATGGATCAGCTCGTCCCACAGCGCGTTCAGTGCCGTGCCTGACATGTCGGCGTCGGTGGACCGCAGCCGGGCCAGGAGCACAGGCACATCATCGCCCGGGCCGCCATGAGCAGCCCTGAAGCGGCCGAAGGGTACTTCGTGGACACAGAACCCGTCCTTGACGACCCTCGGCATCGCCTCGATCACCGCCCGGACGTCAAGGGCGGTCCCCTTGTATGACTCGAATCCACCGCTGTGGGCGAGTTCGTAGTCGAATACCGGCTCCTCGGACATCGGTCGTTCCCCTGCAACATTGCCGTCTGAAGAGCCCCTGTCTACCACGAGAGGACCGCGCAGCCTGGGCCCGGGGGGATGTGCGCAACCCCCGGCCCTGCCGGGCTGAGGTCGTCTCGTGGCCCTGATGCGATCGGGCGGACCGTCTTTCCGGACGTCTGCAGCCGTGCCCTCTGCGGCCGTCGGGTTCCTTGTCGGTGTCAGCGTTTGATGCGTCCGCGGATGGCGAGGACGGCCAGGGCGAGGAGGGCGGGTTCGAGGATGCGGGAGGTCATCTCGATGTAGGTGCCGGTGGTGGTGAGGTCCTGGCCGCTGGAGCGGAAGACCACGGAGTTGAGCGTGACGCTCAGGGCCTTGTCGAAGCGTTTGCTGGTGAACCTGTCCCGGGTGGGGTTCTTCGGGTCCTGCTTGTCGATGACGAAGGTGACCTTGCCGCCGCCTGCCGGGACCGTGCCGGTGGCCTCCTGCTTCGGGGACGACGCCGGCAGGCCGAAGGCCATCAGCAGCACGATCGTGGCGAGCATGGAAGCCGCCAGCCAGCCCAGTGCACGGCCGGCGCGCAGGCCGTAGCCGGAGAGCAGCCAGTAGGCCCACAGCAGGCGGCGTTCGGCTGTCGGGGTGCCGGTGCGGTCGTGGCGGCGCATCTCGCACTCGCCGTAGTAGAAGTCGGCGGCGCCGGGTTCGTTCTTGCCGTCCTCGAACGCCTTGCGCAGCTGCCGGTACAAGGCAGCGACATCGTCAGGGTCCGGGGTCCGGGCGGGGTCGGGGTGATGCGGGCCGGTACGCCACCGGCGCGGCTCCAGCGGCGTACCGGCGGGGACGGTGGGCTGTCGGGCGGTCTGGGCGCGCCAGTGGTGTTCCTCGGCCAGCGCCCGCCGACGGGTCCAGCGGATCGGGGCTATGCCCTTGCGGTGCCAGCCGCTGGGAGTTGGCGCCAGGGTGGTGCGGCCCTCCAGCCGGAGCTGGTCGAGATGGAAGGCCCCGGAGAACAGGCAGTCGGACAGGTCGGTGTCGGTCAGCACCAGGTGCGCGGCATCCACGCCCTGCACCGACACCACCCGCACCGCACCGCTCCCCGGCAACACCCTCTCGTCCAGGATGCCGTCTATGGTGGTGAACGGGATCGGGTGGGCGATGACGGCAAGAGGGGCCTCCAGCGCTGCGTGACCGAGGTCCACAGCAGCGTGGCGGACTCGGATGGTCGCGGTCGACTGCCAACGGGTTCGCGTGCACATCACCTCCTTCGCTGAGATCTCCAGCGTCACCGGCACCCCGAACATCGCCCCCGACAGCTCAACAGTCCCGTCGCATATCAGCGGCCCAAGGTTCGCGGCTCGCTCAAACGCCGCATCCTCGAACCCGGCATCGCTCTTGAAGGTCGCCGAAGCGAACCAGGCGTTGCCTCTGAAGGTCGCCTGGTAGAAGAGGGCGTCGCCCTCGAAAACTGTCTGGCCGAACTGGGCGTTGTCCTTGAAGGTCGTCGAAAAGAACCCCGCGTCGCCCTTGAAGGTCGTTGAGCCGAACCCGGCGTAGTCCTCGAAGGTCGTCATGCCGAACTCGGCGCGACCCTCGAAAGTTGCTGACCCAAAGGTCGCCCCACTGTACCCGTCACCGCCTCCGAAGGTGACCTTGTCGAACCCGGCCTGTCCCTCGAAGGTTGCGTGGCCGAACTCGGCGCGCCCCTCGAAGGTCGCGCCAGTGAACCAGGCGCTGTCCCTGAAGGTCGCCGAGACGAAAAGAGCATCATCTCCCTTGAAAGTCGCCGAAACAAAGTTGGCGCTGCCCTCGAAGATCGTTGAGCCGAACAAGGCGCAACACTCGAAGACCGCCGACTCGAACAGGGCGGCCTCCATGAAGGTCGCCAACTCGAACGTGGCGTGGCCGAGGCGGGGGTGGCCGGTGTCAGGGGCGCGGAGGGCGTTGAGGAGGGCATTGAGGAGAGATTCGGTAAACGGGGTGCCTGGTGGTCGATGGCGGCGCCCGGGGTCAGACCGGCCAGGTAGCTGTCGCGGTCGGGGTCGGTCAGGTGGGCGAGGCAGGCGGTGTGGCCGGGGACATGGATGCCGCGGCAGCCGACGGGATCGGCGGGGCCGACACCGTGAGCGCAGTGCGGCCAGGCCGGAGGCGAGGATGTGGTGGTCATGGTGGCGGCTCCAGAAGCGAGACACTGTCGATCACCGGGTCTACCAGTCTCCGCGCTTTCCCGGAGCCGGTTCACAAGGGCCGGACGTCCTCTGGCCGCCCATCAGCAGCTGCGTCCCGGTCGGGGGTTTCGTACGGTTGCGGCGCGGGTGGCGTACAGGACCGCCACCCCGCGGCCGGCACCGGCCCTTCTTCGCCCCCTCCCGAAGGGACCGGCGCCCTCCAGCTTCCAGTTGATGAGGCTCGCAGCGGGGGTGCCGCCGTAGCGGATCAGACGGACGGGCTACAGGGTGCGCAGAACCGCGACGACCTTGCCGAGGATGACGGCGTCGTCGCCCGGGATCGGCTCGTAGGCGGGGTTGTGGGGCATGAGCCAGACGCGGCAGTCCTCGCGGCGCAGGCGCTTGACGGTGGCTTCGCCGTCGAGCATCGCGGCGACGATGTCGCCGTGGTCCGCGCTGTCGGCCTGCCTCACGACGACGGTGTCCCCGCTGTGGATGGCGGCGTCGGTCATGCTGTCGCCGGCCACCTGAAGCCGACGGGTTCCATGGATCTGCGAGTACTTCCGTTCTGAACCGGAGGGCTGATGAGCCGTAATGCCGAAGGAGGTCAGCCGGTTCCAGCTTCAGCCTCGCGGTGAGCCTCACTCACCACGACGCCGCCATCTCCCGCCTGCGGGTCCACAACCAGGCCACTGCCACCGCCGTCGGATGGCAGCGGAGGCGTCACCTACTACTTCAGGCGGTTCTACCCGACCACCGGCCAGGAAGCCGGCGACATCTGGGCCACCACTCCTGCCGACCCAGACACTCCGGTCGAATACGTCGACGCCGCAGGCACCGCCAAGAGCATCCTGTGCCCCTCCGGATGCCTGCTCATCTACCCCGGCGGCACGACCTCACACGGCGCACCCCGCCTCGCGGGAACCGCCGCATGGGCCACCACCATCCGCGGCATCTTCTAACCAACCACATCCATTGACGCTATAGGCGTGCCACGTCTTCCAGGGCGTGGCACGCCTCGCGGCAATCCACTGGTCCGCCAGCAGCGCGGCCCCACCGAATCCCACATCGCCATGTGCCGCCCACACTCTTTCCGAAGGAACCATGAGACGTCACATCCGCCGCACGGCCACTCTCTCCGCGGCCGCCGGCCTCCTCACCGCCGCACCCTCCTCGCCCCGCCCTCCGCCTCCGCCTCCGCCTATGCCTACGCAACCGACGATCTGAGCCTGTCGGGGTATGACGTCGTGGCGGCACCGGGCACGTTCCCGCAGTTCTTCCCGATCGTCGAACCGGGCACGACCCCGTGGGGGAAGGTTGTCGTCGCGGTCGGCACGAAGCCGATGACAGATCCGGCGGGCGCCGGCGCCGGCCTTCCGGCGGGGTACGTCTCCGACCCCAACAGTTGCACCCAGGCAGTCGGGTACACGGGCGTCTTCGTGTGTGACGCCTCAACTCATCCTTGGCCCGCCACCATGGTCCCTGCCGACGCGGTCGACGTCACCCTGTACTGGGGCTTCGCGCACATGCCCACCAACGGCGACCTCGACGCCGCCGTGAAGGAGGCACGCAGCGCGGGCAGCCTCCCGGAGGACGGGAGCCACGGAACCGGCAAGGTCATCGTGAAGTCCCGCGCGCACGCCCTGCTCAACACCATCGCCTTCGACACCCCACCCGTCCCGGACGGCGGCACCGTCCGCCAGCAGCTCCGCGTCCACGCCAACGACGCCGGACATCTGATACTCCGCTTCGGCCGGGCCGACGGCCAGCTCGCCACCGACCTGGTCGTCCGTATCGGCGGTGTCACGACCAACCCGGGTGCCACCTGCGAGGTCCGCTACGCGACCCTGCCCGACACCCTGCCCAACCTGGTCTGCGACCTGGAGGCCGGGGATCACGTCATCGGCTACGAGCTCACCGACGTCTCGGGCCAGTACGCACAGAAGCTCCAGGCACTCACCCGCTACGACATCTACGACCTGGACTACTGGGACACCTCCGACGTCAAGCTGGTCAGCGCCCCGTTCACCGTCCAGGGCCGCACGGTCCTCCCGTTCCACGGCTTCCTCGCACGCGACGCCGCCAGCGCACTGAGCTTCTTCAGCGTTGCAGCTCGAGGGTGAGGACGGCTTTGGTGATTGACGTCATGCGGTCCTACCTTGCTCGTGGGTTGGACGGGCCGTCGTAAGGTCCAGAGACCCAGAGACACCGGGTATGGCTTTCATGCGGTTGCCCTTGTTGGTTCCCCTAACCTGGCCGCCCGGTGTCTCACGACGACTGATTAGGAGCTGCGAACGTCCCCGGACGTATCGCTGAGTAGGACCACGCCGGCGCGGTCGTCCGGGAGTACAGAGCGCCATCGAACGACCGGAGGAACTGGTGGCCCAGATCTGGGCAGGTACGGACATCGGCAAGACCCATCACCACTGCGTGGTCCTGAACGCCGAGGGCGAACGGCTGCTGTCACGCCGCGTCCTCAACGACGAGCCGGAACTGCTGGCCCTGCTCGCCGACGTGCTGCTCTCGACGAGGACGTGGTGTGGGCGGTCGATGTCGCCGACGGCATGGCCGCACTGTTGATCAGCGTACTGCTCAACCACGGTCAGCACCTCGTTTACATACCCGGCCTGGCGGTCAACCGGGCCTCGGCCGACTACCGGGGCATGGGCAAGACCGACGCCAAGGACGCCACCGTCATCGCCGACCAGGCCCGGATGCGCCGGGACCTGACGGTCCTGCGACCGGACGACGAGCATGCCGTCGAGCTGCGCGTCCTCACCAACCGCCGGACCGACCTGGTTGCAGACCGCACCCGTCGGATCAACCGCCTACGCGGTCAACTCACCGAAATCTTCCCGGCCTTGGAACGGATCCTTGACCTCGGAAACGCCGGGCCGCTGATCCTGCTGACCGGCTACCAGACCCCGGCAGCCCTGCGCCGGACCGGTGGAAAACGGCTGGAGACCTGGCTGCGCAACCGAAAGGTCCGTAGCCCCGAAGCCCTGGCCCAGGCGGCCCTGGAAGCAGCTGAGCGCCAGCACACTGCCGTCCCTGGCGAGAAGATCACCGCACAGGTGATCCACACCCTGGCCAAGGAGGTGCTGAGCCTCAACGAGCAGATCACCGAGATCGACAAGCTCATTGCGGCCCGGTTTCGTGACCACGAACTCGCCGAAGTGATCTCCAGCATGCCCGGCATCGGTCCGCTGCTGGGTGCCGAGTTCCTCGCGGCGACCGCCGGCGACATGAGCCGCTATGGCACCGCCGACCGACTGGCCAGCCTCGCCGGAGTCGCCCCGGTCCCCCGGAATTCCGGCAACATCAGCGGCAACCTGCACCGTCCCAGGCGCTACCACCGAGGCCTGCAACGTGTCTTCTATACCTCTGCGCTGATCAGCATCCGAAGCTGCGACCGATCGCGCCGCTTCTACGAACGCAAACGTGCCGAAGGAAAAAGGCACACTCAGGCCGTCCTCGCCCTCGCCCGCCGACGAGTGAACGTTTTGTGGGCTCTTCTCCGTGACGGACAGTGCTACCAAAGCAACCTCCCCGTCACTGAGGCGGCTTGACAACATCATTAGGAGGTTCGGACTGCATCGGGATCTGCGGAAGATGCGCCAGGACTTCAGGCGGGCGACGCCGCGTTCGACCGGTGCCCGTGCCGCAGCCAGGGCCCGGTTGAGGGTCTTCTCGGTGGGGGTGAGTTCTTTCAGGGGCCTGCGTTTGATGCCCGTGGTCAGCCACGGGCCGCCGCCCTGGTAGGCGAGATCGGCCAGGATGGGGACGCCCTGCCGCTCGCAGATACGGATGATCCGGTGGGTACGAGCGGCGGTCAGGTCGTGAGCCCGGCCGCGCAGTGCGGGTGAAAGCCACAGCAGGCGGCCGCCTGGATCGGTGACCACCTGCACGTTCACCCCGTGCCGGCGGTGCTTGTGGGAGTAGTCCGCGCGTGAGTCGCCGACCCGGTCGCACTCGGCGAGCGTGCCGTCCAGCAGGACGAAGTCGGGGTCGGCCTCACGCAGGACCTTCAGCAGACCCGGCGCCCGTTCGGCGAGCAGGTCGATGACCGCGCCGGTGTAGGCGTGGGCGGTGGACTCGCTGATCCCGAACCCGGCAGCAATCTTGGCCAGGGTGATGTGTTCACGCAGGTACACCAGTGCCACCATCGCGCGCTGAGACGGACGGAGCTTGCACCGGCGGTCGCCCTCACGGGTGACGATGAGCATGGTGACCCACTCCACGAGCGTATGGGGCAGGTCGAGTGCGGCAGGATAGATGACCAACGAGGCCCCCGAGCAGCGTGATTGAGACGTCAGACATCTCGGTCAACAGCCCGGGGGCCTCACCCGTTGCGGGTCGCGAACCGTCACCTGATCGGTGGCCTCCTCGAAGAAGCTCACTGTTCCGCTATAGGGGCACCCGCGTAGCGACCACGCCCCTGTCCACTCCGCACCGGATCGGCACGGGCTGGCAGACCTACAACGCCCTCACCTCGCTCTCCCCGTACAAGCAGGGCAACTACTACTGGGCCAACCAGGAGCCCTCCGCCGTCACCCGCCGCCTCGGCGACGTCGTCGGCCGCGACGCTTCCGGCACCCTCTGGTACCACGACCGCCAGCTCGTCAACGACAAGCCCTACGCCCCCCGCGTCCGCGTCGGCACCGGCTGGAACATCTACGACCGGATCGACGGCGCCGGGGACCTCGACCGGGACGGGTACGTCGACCTCCTCGCCCGCGACAAGGCCGGCGTTCTGTGGCTGTACAAGGGCACGGGCCGACTCGTCGACGGCAACCGGTTCAAGACGCGCGTGAGGGTCGGCGTGGGCTGGGGTGCGTACGACCGGCTTGCCGGCGGCGACGACCTGACCGGCGACGGCCGCGCCGACCTCCTCGCCCGCGACCGGGCCGGCGTCCTGTGGCTGTACAAGGGCACCGGCAGCGGCACCACCCCGTACGCCACCCGCTCCCGGGTCGGCGCCGGCTGGGGCGGTTACGACCAGCTCGTCGTCACCGGCGACCTCACCGACGACGGCCGCGCCGACGCCGTGGCCCGCGACCGGGCCGGGGTGCTCTGGCTGTACAAGGGCACCGGCAGCGGCACGACCCCGTTCGCCACCCGCACCCGCGTCGGCGGTGGCTGGGGGACGTACAACCGCCTGTTCTGAGCCACCCCCGAGCCAGCACCCACACAGGAACCGGGGCTCCCGCCGCTGACCACAACTCGACAGCCCCGGCACCCCCTCCCCCTGCGCTGCATGGGCAGACACCGTGTGCGGAGCTCGCCCCGCACACGGTTGCCGACGTAATCGAGTAACGGACGGAGGTGGTGTAGGCGGTGGTCTTACAGGCCACCGCCTACACCATCAGCGCCCCCGTCTCGGCGCCTGATCTACGACCAAGCCCCAGCGCCGTCACGGTCCCTCCCCCGACGTTGCGGCAGTGGATGTCGGACACTGGTGGCCTCTATGCACCCAGAGGACCATCCCCACAGGCGCGGGAAGCAGGAGGGCAACCGCTCCCCGGAGGGGCAACAGCGCGGCCGTTCTCGCGCGGGAGCAGCTCAGGGGCGTACGTCGCCTCGTTCATGGTCGTGGTCTTCCGCGCTTGTCTTGTGGGTACTGGTCTTTCACGTTCCGGCAGCGCCTCGTCGGCCCGGGCTGCGGAGGAGATCGCCCGGTCGGCCTGGTGAGCCGATGCTGGCCAGTAGCTCTTGGAACTGCTTGTTCCGGCACGGTTTCGTACAACCATTCGGTCTGGTCGTGAGTCTCATCGGGCGCGGGCACGTCCGTGTCCGATCTCTCTCGTGGGGGTTCCACTTGCAGCACCGCACCACCGGCCGCCGTCTCGGCCTGGCCGTCATGGCCGTTCTCTCCGTCTCGGCTCTCGGCGGCGGCACCCTGGCCACCGCTCCGGCCGCGCTCGCGGCCACATCCGTGGTCCCGCTCACGATCGACCAGGTCAACGTCCCCGCCGTGGCGGAGATCGACAAGACCAACGGCAGAGTCACCATGGAGTGGACGTTGTCGCGCGGCGACGCCAACCTGGACGTCACGCTCACCCACGTCGCCACCGGCAAGAAGGTCACACAGCGCCTGACCGCGCCGACGTACGGCACTGTGTTCTCCTTCACCTGGGTGCCCAAGTTCGAGGAACAGGACCCCGACACGCTGTCGGTGGTGGACGCGCCGAACGGCGCGTACACGGTTGCCGTGAAGGCGACGTCGGACGACGGGGTCGGCACGCCCGCCTCCAAGAGCTCGACGATGAGCATCGTCCGCGCGTTCAATCCGCACGACTTCAACGACAACGGCTCCACTGACGTCCTCGCCCGGGACTCCCAGGGCGTGCTGTGGCGCAGTGACCTGCAGGACCGCCCGTACTACAACGAAATCCGGCTCGCCAGAACCACCCGAATCGGCTCGGGCTGGAACGTGTACAAGCAGATCGAGGCTGTCGGCAACATCGTCGGCGGCAAGCACGGCGACGTGATCGCTCTCGACGGCTCGGGCGTGCTCTGGCACTACCAGGGCAAGGGTGACGGCGGCTTCGCCTCCCGCGTGCGGGTCGGCTCCGGCTGGGGCGTCTACAACAAGCTGGCCGGCGGTTCGGACCTCAACGGCGACGGCCGACCCGACCTCCTCGCCACCGACGGCACCGGCACGCTCTGGTTCTACAAGGGCACGGGCAGCAGCACAGCCCCGTTCGCGACGCGCGTGAAGGTCGGCGGTGGCTGGGGTGTCTACAACCACCTGACGGCCGTCGGGAACATCGCCGGTACGGCCGCCGGTGACCTGGTCGCCCGTGACACGGCCGGCGTCCTGTGGCTCTACCAGGGCGACGGCAGAGGCAAGTTCGCCACCCGTGTGAAGGTCGGCGGCGGCTGGGGCGGCTTCCGGCAGCTCGTCGGTGCCGGCGACCTCGACAACGACGGGCGTCCTGACCTGATCGCGTACGGGCCGGGCAGCACGTACGGTGCGTACGTCTACCGCTCGACGGGCGTCGTCACCACGCCGTTCAACCGCAGGAATACGGACCTGTACAAGTACCAGGGCGACAGCTTCAACAGCGTCGCCTGACGACCTGCCGCGGCAGGCCCGGCAGATGCAGGGCGGTGAGGGGTGGGTGTTCTCGATGGCGTCGCGGCGGCCGCGGACCCACGCGCGTCGAAGCTGCCGATGTCCTCGGGCAGCTGGCCCGCGGCGGCGTTGACGCGCCGGGTGCCGGCCTCCCAGTCCCTCACCGACCTGATCCGCCGCCAGCACCGGTGACCGCTGCCGCAGTGGAAGCGCCAGGCCGAATAGGACGCACTGAAGCCCAGAGGGGCTTCGATCGGCGGCGGCTGAAACGACATCACCGCCGTCGGAAACCTCGCCGGTGGCCCGGCGGGTGACCTTTTGGGGCGCGCGACTTTCGGGGGGTTTTTGGCGGACAGAGGGAAGGGCGGCGGGGCCGTAGAGGCCCCGACACAGGT